>DATGSL010000213.1:0-3115 GCA_035302665.1 Opitutales bacterium
CCCCAGGCGTCGGCTGCGGGGTTGGAATCCGTGCCGGTTTTTCCCCAAGTTCCACCACCGCGCGGAGTCCGTCGTCCTGAAAAGTCAGACCGGTCCGCACGTTTTCAAAAGTCAGAAATCCGGACATCTCTGTCGGCTCCATCCGCGGAGCTGCAGGATAACCGAAGGCAACGGACTCCATCGTCTTCGCCTCCTCATTCCAGCGATATCCTTTTCCGCCCGGACAAAAAATATCCTCTCCGTAAGCAACGAGCTGCATCTTCGTCCCATCTTTCTCGGGAAAACGCCGATGCCATTCATTCAAAATCGGCAAAGCTTTCCAACTTTCCTCCTGAAGTCGCTCGGCCGCACTGCTGTTATCGAATATTCCTTGCAACCCAGCCAGAAACGCCGGATTTGTTTCCATCCTGAGCTGGTCAGCCGGAGGCAGATGAGCGATTTCTTCTTCCAAAAGCTGATGCGCCTCCCGCGCCATCGCCCGAAGCAAACCCTCTTCTGTCAGGCTTAAAAGCAACGCTCCCGACACCGGCGCATAATAAATTGCCGTCGACATTCCCATCCCGAATTCGTTCGAAGTCACCGCGACGTAGGAAAATTCGCCTCTTCTCCTCGTTTCCCACCACATCGCATCGGGTGCCGACTTCTCCAACTCCGCGCGCAATCCGGTCATGAACAAACCGAGTTGCATCCGGTTTTTCGAACCGATCCGAACAACCAACGGCAAATTTAAAAAGCGTTCGAATTCGTCCATTTTGTCCGCTTCCCAAAGAAGACTTTTCTCCAACTCCAGCGAAAGATCACCGGTCATCCACCCGAAAGGATTCACCGAAAGTCCTGGCAGAAAATTGATAGCCATCTGGCTGAACTCTCGGAACGTTTCGCTCTGCGTATCGATAGCGAGAGCGAGATGCATCACCGATTCCTCCGATACCCAGCGAGCCTTTTCGCCGAGCCGGGCATTCCCCGTCAATCCGATGAAATCCCCGTAGTCGCTGCCCGCGGTCAACGGAATCACACTGAGATCGAAAGCCAACCCATCCTCATTTTCACGAATCGAGACCGCAATCGGATCAAAAACCTGCGTCCAACCGCTCTCGTAACGACTGCGCCACCTGTCATACGCATCTTTCTCCCGCGCCGTCGCGCTCGTGATAGCGAGTTCAGAAGCGGGCGTCAGAAAGCCGAGCGTGCCGAAAACCTCGCTGGTGATCCGGCCGTTTTCCCACTTCGTTTCTCCTAACAACGGCTCGAACGTGTTGTCGATCGCTTCTCCGGCGAGCGCCTGGGAGGTCAATTTTCCCATCGCAGCGATGGCTCGGGTCCGGCGCGAGGCAGCGATCCGAAGCTCCGGTCCAGCCCAACGGCGAATGGTCTCATCCGAGAGAAAAACAAAGGCCTTTTGCCCATCCGCAAGCGGATACCGGTTTCTGAAAAACCGAAATTCATCGGTCTCGCCCAGCGCCGAGGCCGCTCCCTCCGCCACGGCTGTCAGTCGCTCAAACTGCGACTTTGAATTAGCAACGACGATCACATCTCCCATTTTCCAAAGATGACTCGAAAAGCTCCGATCGGCGTTCTCGAAAGCTCGATACGCATAATCGTCTCCAGCCGTCTCCAATTCCTCCGCGCCGGCTTTCCCCGCTTTTTCTGTAATCACGGCGAGCAGCCCGGTATAGAGCAGCTCCGGAGTTTGGCTTTCAATAAGAAGCGCAATGTCCGTTCCTTGCGGAAAAAAGGGATCGCCGCCGGTAAGCGCGACACTTTGAGCCGGAAGAAAATTCACGGCAAAATCAGGCACATCCAACCCCATCTGGCTCCGGTAGCGCGAAACGAGTTTCCGAAAAGGACTTCGCACCGAGAAAGCCTGAGCCGAAGGCAAAAGATCACCCTCCAAACGATCGGTTAACCTCAAAAGCTCCGGCAATCCTTTCACAAATACAGCATGCTGATCCTCCGGCACCGACATCGCCAAAACATCGATTTTGATTTCCGCTTCAGGCAAACGAGACGTCCAATCGATCGCCGCCACCGTTACTCCCTGAATCTCCGAAATCGGAACGGTGCCGCCAACTCCTCCGGTTGCGAGAATCAGCTCCCGATCGAGCGCAAGATTTTCGGAAATCGCCCGGCCCCCGCTAAAGATATTGAAGCTCTCCGAAAGATCTCCTCCGGGTCGAAACGGCCTTACGATCTGCTCATTCTCGACACCAGCGACATGCCGAAACCACGCCGTCCCAGGCAGATGGTCTCTCGCAAGGGAAGCCGCCTCCAAACTGCGGATCTCCTGAAACCGTTCTTCCGTGGAAACGGTTTCCTCACTCGGAGTGAAGGTAAAAGCAAACTCCCGGACAACCTCCGACATGCGGTCCGAATCATTGACCAATAAATCGACGAAACCGTCCGCCGACTCTCCGTTTTCCATCCGGAAAACAATTTCATATTCGCCCTGAGGTCGGCTAGATCGATCGCGGTCACCCGCCCACGCAACATAAGTTTCCGCTTCCGACCGCACACTCGGACCCCGTTTTCCCGAAAACCGATGAAACTCCTTCCTCAGAGCTTCTTCCAGTTCCGCCGTTTCATCGACGAAATCGAGTTGAGATACCTTAACCGAATGGAAACTTTCAGCATTCGTCGTAGCGCCCGCCGCAAACAGGAGCAAGCACGAGAAAAATAAACGGGGGTTCATTCCAAAATACTCTGCTTCCGTCACCCGATGGCGAGAAGAAAACCTGCATCTCTCTATTTCATCCCACCGAACCAACCTTTGCGCCGAAAGAAAACCGCGAGGCCGATGCAAATCATCAAGCAGCCGAACCAAAAACCTGGATAGGAATATTTCCAGCCAAGTTCGGGAATATTTTCAAAGTTCATGCCATAGACGCCCGCGAAAAACGTGATCGGAATAAAGAAACTGGCCATGATCGTAAGCACTTTCATGATTTCGTTCATCCGATTTCCGATCGAGGTCTGGTAAAGATCCGTCAGGCTCGAAGCAGTATCCCGATACGTCTCCAAAAGATCAATCAGTTGCATAAGGTGATCCTGAATATCGCGGTAATAGGTCTTGAGATCCGAATGAATGAACCCCGATTCGTCGCGATAGAGTTGATCG
>DATGSL010000214.1:0-3157 GCA_035302665.1 Opitutales bacterium
ATTGCGCCTTTTAGCGGACTGCCTCGCGCGAGCAATTGAACGACCTCGGAGGCGAGAAGACGATTCAATGAATGACTTCGCAAAACATGTCCCATTTCGTGTCCGAGAACGAAGGCTGTTTCGTCGGTATCGTAGTCGCAAAGCTGGAGAAGCGAGCGCGTGATAAAGATGAATCCCCCCGGAAGGGCAAAGGCATTCGGTTCCAAGCCTTCGACGCAGCGGACCTGGAATTTACGATCGCGATTGACGACCGTCAGCGAGAGGCGCGCCAGTAGCGATTGCAACCATTCGGCTGTTTCCGGATCATCGAAGAGCTTCTGTTCGCGGATGGTCATCGAAGCGAGATGGCAGCCCATCAGGTATTCGGCTTCAATTTTTTCCGACTCGGTTCCGGTCAGCGAACGGTAGATCCAACGTGTTTTGAGGACCGTCGGTGCCGCACGTTTTCCGAGCGCATACAAAATCTTCTTCATGCAGGTCGTGGAACAGAATTTCTCCGATTAAAGAATAACAGATTTGCAAGTTAACGATCAAAATTGCCTGACAGCAAGTACGGCGCTTCCGGATGGCGTGATTTATCATGGCCAAACATTCCGAAATCTGCCTCTATTCTTTGCATGTCAAAATTGAAGATTTTGCGCTTTTCTCTTTGGAAGTCCCTGATTCTTTTTGCCATTGCTGCCTCTGTTTCGAATGCAAGGGTGGAAAAGTTTCAACAAATCGACGAGTTTTTGCCGACTCCGAATGCGCAGCGAACAGCATCGGGTGCTCCAGGTCCTGAATATTGGCAGCAGCAAGCCGATTATGTGATTCACGTTGAACTCGACGAGGAGGCGAAACAGATCACCGGTTCGGCGGAGATCACTTATCATAATAATTCGCCGCATACGCTCGAGTATCTTTGGCTCGGTCTCGACCGTAATTTTTTTGCTTCCGATGCAGATACACGACTGGCTCCGCGCGGAGGCGAGCCGAGTCCGACACGTTTTTATTACACCGCGCTTTCCCGTCGATTGGCTGAGGCGGAATTCGACGGCCGGATGAATATTCACCGCGTCGTCGATGCGACGGGAAATCCGTTGCCGCATACAATTTTAAAAACAGTGATGCGGATCGATCTTCCGGAGCCGCTCGAATCGGGCGAGATTTACAAGTTTTCGATCGATTGGGACTTTTTGATCAACGATGGAAAACGCATTTCGACGCGGACCGGTTATGAGGAATTTGACGGCGGTTTCGTCTATTCGATCGCACAGTGGTTTCCGCGGATGGCTGCTTATACCGATTACGGCGGCTGGCAGACGAAACAATATCTCGGCACCGGCGAATTCACGCTGGAGTTTGGCAATTTTGAAGTTCATCTCACGGTTCCTGACAATCATGTGGTCGGTGCGACCGGTCTTTTGCAAAATCCGGAGGAAGTGCTGACGGCGGCGCAGCGGGAAAGACTGGAAGAAGCAGCGTATTCGGAGCGACCCGTTTTTATTGTCAAACCGGAGGAAGCGGAGGCAGCGCGAAATACGGAAGCAAACGGAACCAAAACTTGGATATTTTATGCGGAAATGGTCCGCGATTTCGCTTTCTCGAGTTCCCCGATCTTTGTCTGGGATGCGATGGGAGTTCATGGTCAGGCGTATGAAGGTGGGCCGGTGATGGCGATGGCCCTTTATCCGCCGGAGGGAATTCCGCTTTGGGATAAATATGCGACCCATGCGGTGGCGCACACGATCGAAGTTTTTTCCGAACATACGTTTCTTTATCCTTATCCGAAAGCGATCGCCGTTCTTGGCGGTATCAGTGGCGGAATGGAATATCCGATGATCTCGTTCAATGGTCCACGACCGGAAGAGGAAGATTCTTATGCGGGGCGGACAAAATACGGGCTGATTTCCATAATTATCCATGAGACCGGTCATAATTTTATGCCGATGATCATCAACTCCGACGAGCGTCAATGGATGTGGCTCGACGAAGGAATCAACAGTTATCTTCAATATTTGGCGGAGCAGGCTTGGGAGGTTGATTATCCATCTCGTCGGGGCACGCCGGAGCGTTTGATGTCGTATCTCCGTTTGCGGAACACGCGAGATCCGGTGATGACGGCTGCCGATTCGCTTTCGCAACAAGGTTCTAATGCGTATGCGCAGCCGGTGCTCGCTTTTAATTTGCTGCGCGAGGTGATTCTCGGACGTGAGCTTTTCGATTTTGCGCTCCAGACATATGCGAAACGTTGGATGTTCAAACGCCCGGAGCCCGCAGATTTTTTCCGCACGATGGAAGATGCGAGCGGAGTCGATCTCGATTGGTTCTGGCGCGGCTGGTTCTACTCGACCGACCGAGTTGATATTGCGATTGAGCAAGTTCAGGAATATCAGATCGATACCCGAAATCCTGATATTGAAAACGAAAAAGCCCGTCAACTGGAGGAGCAGCGGCCGAGACGTCTCGATCAGATTCGCTCTGCCGACATGGTCCGGCGCGTGGAAAAATATCCGGAATTGCTCGATTTTTATAACGAATACGACGAATACGAAGTTACGGACGCAGATCGTAGGCGGTACCGGAGACTGATTGAAGGTCTGGAAAAAGACGGGATTGACCCGGCTCTTCTGGAGACCGACAAACGCTTCTACTTGGTCGATTTCAGGAATGTTGGCGGATTGGTCAGCCCGTTGATTCTCGAACTTGGATTTGCCGACGGATCGACGGAAGAAGTTTATCTGCCGGCCGAGATCTGGCGCTATGATACGCGCAGAGCGAGCAAACTCTTTATTACTGATAAAGAGCTCGTATCGGTTCAGTTTGATCCGCGTGAAGAGTTGCTCGACACGAATGTTGAAAACAATCGTTGGCCGCGGAAGATGATCGAAACTCCGGTGCAACTTTATAAACCGGCCGCGCGGGACAACCCGATGGCGGAAAGCATGAAATAGGCGGAAGACGAGCGTCCCACTTCTCCGTGGGACGCTCGGAAAAAAGCGCTACGGTATTTTTGAAAATCTACAAAACTTGTAGAGATTTTCGGTAGAATTCGACGATCTCGTTCGGGTCGTTGGTGAAAAGCAGGTATTCGCGAATCCAGGAGGGAGCGAAACGGTTGATGAGAAGCGTCTCGATTTGCGCTTGGAAATGGTCCCAGTAATGATCGCTGAAGAGA
>DATGSL010000215.1:0-2388 GCA_035302665.1 Opitutales bacterium
CGCTCGCCGGAAAACCTTTACGAGGAGCTTCGCCGAACAAAACCCGAGGTGCCGGAGGTTCGCCTCTTCTATTTCCGCATGGTCGTTTACGCAGTGGAAAGCTCTGATCCAGAAAGAGAAAAGCTGACCCCTTGGGCGTGGCAAGATTGACTCGCGGATCGGGTGACGGCAGACTCGACAAAAAGATGCTCCGACCCGCTTTTGGATGACAATCGATCTCGATATTCCCCGCCGGTTGCCCGTGATCCTGACGGACACCGTTTTTTTCCCGCAGGCGATGCTGCCGCTTCATATTTTTGAACCGCACGATCGGGCCATGTTGAAGGATGTCCTCTGGAGCCATCGCATGGTTGCCGTCCGTCCGGGCCTAACGGACCCGGGAAACGCACAATCGCAACCGGACATCGCGACAGTTGGAATGATCCGCTCCTGTCGAAAAAACGACGACGGCACTTCGAACTTGGTCCTTCAGGGAATTTGCCGGATCCGTTGCGGCGAGACGTTGGCAAAATCGCCCTACCCTCTGATCGCATCAAAGGTTTTAACCTCCGTTCCCGGATGCAATCCTGCAAAACTTCTCCACCTGAAAGGCCGGCTTCTCGGTTGCATCGGAGTGAAACGGCGGCTCGGCGGCCCAATTTCGGGCGAAATCCTCGCTTTTTTAAAAACCATCGACGAACCCGATATCATGGTCGATCTCGCAGCTTACTCGCTCTGCGACGATATGGAACTCCAGCAGCAGATGCTCGAAACACTTAACACCTGCCAGAGACTGAAACTCTTCATCGAGAAATTGCGTCGCGATATCGATGAAATTCGTCTGCGAAAAAAACTTCAGGGACCGCTCGACGATGACGAAATCGGAATGAACTGAAGCGGCTGATGATAAATCGGGAAACTTTATCCTTTGCACTTGACGCGAACCGCTCTCTGTCTGATTGTTCCGACTTCCTATCTTTGATCATCCATGAGTTCCGGAACGAAAACTCAATTTTGTTCAAAAACCGCTTCTTTTTGTTCGTTATCGAGAAACGTTCCAAGGCAACTAATTGGAGATCAGCCTTATGCCGAGATAGCTCAGTTGGTAGAGCAACGGTTTCGTAAACCGTAGGTCGTGGGTTCGACTCCCATTCTCGGCTCCATTTTCCTGCACAAGTGCCCGGTCTTCCCATCCGATCCTCGATTTTTATCGACCTTGATCGTTGGAGTTCTCGATTTTAGCGGCCAAACTTTTTTCCATAAATCAGAACGGCCGATAATTTTCTATTATGTCGAAAAGCATTTCAATCTCTGATCGTCTCGGCGTTTGCAGCTGGTCTCTCCGCCCGCAGAATACAGCCGATCTCATCGAAAAAGTTTCCCAAACCGGTCTCCATGCGATTCAACTCGCGCTCGATCCGGTTCGCACCGAACCGGAAGATTGGGGCGACATCAGCGAAGCGGTCGCTGCAACCGGGATGCGCCTCATTTCAGGAATGATTCGCACCATCGGCGAAGATTATTCAACGCTCGAATCGATTCGCCGAACCGGCGGAGTCGTTCCAGACGAAACCTGGGACCAGAATTGGATAAATATTCAGGAAAACGCCAAGATCGCAAAAGACCTTCAACTCCCGCTGGTCACTTTCCACGCCGGATTTTTACCCGAAGACAAAAGCGATCCCAAATACCCGGTTCTCCTCGACCGTCTCCGGAAAATCGCTGACCTTTTTGCCGAATATGAGATCGATTTAGGATTTGAAACCGGTCAGGAAACAGCCGAAACCTTAGAGGTTTTTCTCGACGAACTCGACCGACCGAATGTCGGCGTCAATTTTGATCCCGCCAACATGCTGATCAACGGCATGGGCGATCCGATCGAAGCGCTCAATCTTCTGCTCCCTCGCTTGAAACAGGTTCACATCAAAGATGGATCCCGTCCGAAAGAAGTCGGAAGCAAAGGAAAAGAGGAAGTTGTCGGAACCGGCGAAGTCGATTGGAAAATGTTCCTTATCACGCTCCGGAAAGGCGGCTACACCGGCGACCTCGTGATCGAACGCGAGCAGGGAGATAAGCGCATCGCAGAAATTCGCCAAGCTGCCGCGCTGATCCGTCAGCACGCGGAAGTTGGCTGAGACCGCGAAAGGTCTCGGTGAAGCTTCTTCGCCAAAAATCGGTATCTCAACGGACGGGCAAATCATCTGCGATTTTTACCAGCGGCAGGGGCGGACATCTCAGCTGACCACCAAAGTCTGCTGGCGTCTCCAAACGATTCGGCGTTTGAACGGACGAGCGGGGACGCTCATCCTTACCGGAACCCATCATCGTCCCTCGGCATTCCCGATAAATCTGTAGAGCTGTCTGATCTCTTCGTAAATTCCCAACTCGCGCGCCGCCGCCTCCCGCTCT
>DATGSL010000216.1:0-3678 GCA_035302665.1 Opitutales bacterium
TTGCTTATCGACTCCCCCGTCAACTTGCAGGTCGTGTCGAAATCGGTTCGCTCGTCCGTGTACCGGTCCGCCATACGCACGTCCTTGCCGTCGTATCGCGTTTAGGTCAGCACGATAGCTTTCCTGTGGAAAAACTCAAGGAGGTGAAGGAGCTGGTCCAGGAGGAGCCGGTGCTTCCGCCCGACTTGATCCGGCTCGGTCGCTGGATGCAAACGTATTACGCTGCACCGTTGGAGGCGATTTTGGAACGGATGATTCCGGCAGCGGTTCGCCGCGGAGGGCAGGTGAAGCAGGAAGCTTGGTTGCGGGTTGTGCAGCAGCTTTCGGAGGAGGAATTCGGGCAGCTCAAGCGTCGGGCGCCGCGTCAGGCGGAACTTTATCTGGCACTCGTAGAGAAAGGAGAACCGCAGCAGAAATCGGCATTTTTGAAAGAGTTGAAATTGAGTTCCGCGGTCTGCAAATCGCTCGTTGAGCGCGGATGGATCGTTGAAGAGGCGCGGAGGGTCGAGCGGAATGCTTACGAGGATGATTTGGCGGATGCGGAGGTTGTTGGCGAAGTTCGATTTGAGCTCAATGAGGAGCAGAAGGCGGCTGTTGCAACGATCGGGGGAGCTTTAAGTGAAGGGAAATTTAGCAGTCACCTTCTTCACGGTGTCACCGGATCGGGGAAAACCGAGGTATATATCCGGTTGCTGCAGAAAGCGCTCGAGCTCGGAGGAAGTGTGATTTTCCTTGTTCCGGAAGTGGCGCTGACTCCGCAAACAGTCGGTCGACTGCGAGGAAGATTGGAGCGTGAAAGCGGAGTGAAAACGGTTGTTTGGCACAGCCATCTTTCCGAAGGAGAACGTTTTGATGCGTGGCTCGCGGTCGCTTCGGGCGAGGCTCGTGTTGTCGTCGGCGCGCGCTCGGCGATTTTCGCTCCGGTGAGAAACCTTCGCCTGATCATTGTCGATGAAGAGCATGAACCGGCATATAAACAGGGAGAAACTCCCCGTTATCATGGACGCGACGCAGCCGTTTACCGCGCGATGCTCAATCAGGCAATTTGCGTTCTCGGTTCCGCACGCCGTCGCTGGAGACTCTTCACAATGTGGAGCGCGGCAAATACCGTTGCAGCCGATTGCTAAAACGGGTCGACGATCGCCAGTTGCCGATGGTTCACGTCGTTGACATGCGTTACGAGCTGTTGAGCAAAAAATCTTCGCTGCCTCTATCGCGCATGTTGGTTGAAAAGATGCGTCAGCGCTTGGAAAAGGGTGAGCAGACGATCCTTTTCATCAATCGACGCGGATATTCATCGAGCATGATTTGCCCTGAATGCGGTTTTGTCTGCGAATGCGATCACTGCAGCATTACTTTAACTTATCACCGCTCCGACGAAACGTTGAAATGTCATCTTTGCGCCTTGGTGAAGGCGGCGCCGGTCGCTTGTCCCGCGTGCAGGTCTCCGAAAATCCGGTGGCGCGGCTTCGGCACGCAGCGGGTTGAAGAGACGCTTCAAAAGGTTTTTCCTGGAGCAAAAGTTGAGCGGATCGACACCGATTCGATGTCGAAGAAAAATCGGTTTCGCGAAATTCTCGGTGAATTCCGGACAGGGAAAATCGATGTTCTGGTCGGGACCCAGATGATCGCGAAAGGACTCGATTTTCCGAATGTGACGCTCGTCGGATTGGTCGATGCGGATTTGTCGCTTCATATTCCCGATTTTCGGGCGAATGAGCGGACCTTTCAGCTTCTCGTTCAGGTTGCCGGGCGGGCTGGACGCGGGGATCTATCGGGCGAAGTCGTTGTGCAAACTTTTACTCCGCATGCCGATCCAATTCAGTATGCTCGTCGGGATGATTTCGATGGGTTCAGCGAAAACGAACTCGAATCGCGGCGAAATTTTGCCTATCCGCCTTATCGTCATCTGATCCATCATCTTTTTCACGGAAGGAATCCCGAAAAGGTCTCCTTTTTTGCGGAACAATGGGTGAAAGTGGTTGAAAAGGAGTTTGGCGATGTGCTTGAAATTCGAGGACCGGTTCCGGCGCCGTTGGAGAAGGTGAAGGACAAATACCGGTTTCAGATCTGGTATTTTTGCGGAAATGTATCGCGGATTATCGGCCGTTTTCAGCAGCTTCGGCTTGAGTTTCCCTGGCCAAACGACGTTGTTCAGGTGGTCGATGTTGATGCGGTGAATCTCTCTTAGGAAGAGGTTTCTTTGCCAGATGAACTGACGCTGATCTAGCCGCGAATGGCCGCTTCGATTGCAGCGATGTCGATTTTTTTCATCGCCATCATCGCGTCAAATGCCCGTTTGGCCGCCTCTCGATAGGAGCCGGTGATTGCATTTGTCAAGGCATTCGGAATGATCTGCCAGCTAATTCCCCACTTGTCTTTGCACCAGCCACAATCGTTTTCTTCGCCTCCGTTTTCGATGATTCCGTTCCAGTAGCGGTCGGTTTCAGTTTGGTTTTCGGTAGCGATCTGGAAGGAGAATGCCCAATTGTGCTCAGGCCCGGGGCCGCCGTTGAGTCCGATGCAGGGAATACCGATCACGGTAAACTCGACCATCAAGACGTCGCCTTCTTTGCAGGATGGATTGTCGCTCGGTGCTCGATGAATCGCTCCGACTGAAGAATCGGGAAATAATCCAGAATAAAATCGTGCCGCGGTTTCGGCTTCGCGATCAAACCACAGGCAGATCGAGTTTTTGGTGGATGGGTCATGCGCGAGCGAATTTTTTTAACGTAAAATAGCTTGCGGACAATGTCGAGCGCTCGCCCGGGTTTTTGGCCAAGATCCGGAAAAGCACCGCTTCTTTTGTCGCTAGAAAAAAGCGTCAGGTGCGGCTTTCGGTATCTTCGAGAAGGGCGCGGACCTCCGCTTCCGGGCCTTCGTGGTTTTGTTCGATGGCAAGTTGGAGCGCCGCTTGAAGGATTTCGCGGGCTTCCTCTTTTTTTCCGAGTTGGAGATAGGCCTTTCCGAGCAAAATCCTCGGCATCATCCAGTCCTCTTTTTGATCGCAACAAAATTCTAGATGTTCGGCCGCCTCAGCTGGAGAATTTTCGTCAAAAAGAGCCTGTCCAAGGCTGAAACGGAAGAGACGGTTTTCGGGCGCTTGGGCCACCATTTTCTTAAAAGCTTCGGAACGCATGTTTTTTTAAACTTATTCGTCGATGTAAACTGCAATCGCGGTCGCATTATCGGCGCCACCTCGACGGCGTGCAAGTGTCAGCACCTTTTGAACAAGTTTTTCGGGATCCTTTTCTTCGAAGGCCCAATTTCGAATCTCTTCGGGTGAAATTTCGAGTGTGACACCGTCGGAGCAGAGAAAAAGACAGTCGCCTGGATTGACCGATGTGTGGGAAAAACCGGGCGTGGCGTCTCTGGGCTGTCCGAGGCAGCGGGTTAATAGATGTTCAAAAGCTGGAGGTACTGGTTTGTTCGGGTGTTTGTTGCGAAAATCCTCCGCAGCGGTGTGATCGATGCTCAATTTGCGCCAGCCATCATCGGTAAATAAAAAAGCGGGCGAATCGCCGATAAAAGTGAGCCAAACTTCACCTTCGGCGAGACGGGCAACTGTCAACGTTGTGCCCGCTCCACGCTCCTGATCGATTTGCTCGCCGAGTTTTTGGATCGCGTGGTTTGCTTCGGCGAAAATCTTTTCGAAATCGATAACGGACTTGTTCTTCG
>DATGSL010000217.1:0-3747 GCA_035302665.1 Opitutales bacterium
GGGAAGATTTGCGACGATTTTAAAGGAATCGTTCGGTTCCGGATAAAATCCGGCGAGCGGAAACTCCATCGCATCGCCTTCGATCAGAACGAAGGTTTCCGGATATTCCTGCACGAGGGTTTCCCGCAGATACTTTGAAAGCTTCGGATCTTTTTCAACTGCATGAACGAGAGCCCCTGTTCCAAGAAGAGCGCGCGTCAAGGTGCCGAGGCCGGGGCCGATTTCAACCACGATTTCACCGGGAGAAAGGTCTGCGAGCTCAATCGATTTTCGGACAATATTTCCATCGATCAGAAAGTTTTGCCCGAGGCTTTTGCGAGGAGAGATATCAATCTCCTCTGTGATTCGCCGTGTCTCGTTAAGGCTTAAAGGGTTTTCGGACATCGACTTCAGGAGTTGGCTATTTCGCGAAGAAGGATGCTCGGGTCGGCGGCACGCATCAGTGCTTCCCCGACAAGAACGGCATCGGCACCGGCGGCGCGAACCCGTCGCGCATCAGCTGCGGAATGGATGCCGCTTTCGCTGATTTTGACGAGATGATCGGGAAGTTGTGGAATAATTTTTTCCGAGAAAGCGAGATCGGTTTTGAACTGTGCGAGATCGCGGTTATTGACACCGAGGATTTTGATCCCATCGAGTCGGAGGGCTCGTTCGACCTCCCGTTCTTCGTGAACTTCGACGAGGATATCGAGTCCGGCCAGGGAGGCGGCTTCAAAGATGCGTTTCATTTCGTCGTCGCTCAAGGCGCGGACGATGACGAGAATGGCTCGTGCGCCGACTTCGAGTGCTTCGATTACCTGAATCGGATGAACCATGAAATCTTTTCTCAGGCAGGGGATCGGGCGGCCGTTTGCCAGGTGAGCGGTGACATTTTTCAGATCGTCGAGCGAGCCGGAAAAATATTTGGCATCGGTCAGGATGGAGAGGGCGTCGGCGCCGGCAGCTGCATATTTTTCGGCTTGTTCAACAGCGGAAATTCCGTCTGCGATCATGCCGGCTGAAGGTGAGCCCCGTTTGATTTCGGCAATGATGGCCAGCTGATTTTCCTTGCGCAAAAAATCGGCAAACCGGGGAGCGTCTTTTGTTTTTTCCTGCCACCGGGAAAATTCGCTTTCGGCGACCGGACGAATCCGATCTTCAATTTCGCGACGTTTCCAGGCGATGATTTCGTCAAGTTTACTCATATGATGAAAATAAACCGTAGTTGTGGGACGGCATCTCGTTTCGAATTAGAATCGGTAATTCAGCCCTCCGGATCGAGGTAAATGTATTTAAAGGGATGGCGGTCGAGCCGGTTGGAGTGCCAATTTTTTACCGACGGGCGGAGAAGATAATTCGACATGTAATGATAAATTGGGATGACCGGCGATTCTTCGATGAGAATGGCTTCGGCTTGTTGAAAATAATCGAGCCGCAGCTTTGTGTCGGCGGTTCGGGCGGCTTTTGAGATCAGTTCGTCGTATTCGGGATTGGACCATCCGGTGTTGTTATTGCCGCCATCTGTGATCCAGAGATCGAGGAAACTATTTGGATCGAGGTAGTCTCCAATCCACGATCCGCGCGCGACGTGGTAGTTTTTCGAAGCGACGGAAGCGAGAAAAGTTTGCCATTCCTGATTGTAGAGATCGACGCGGATATTGAGGTTTGTCCGGAGCATTTGCTGAATCGCTTCGGCGATCCGGCGGTGAGCTTCCTGAGTATTGAAGAGTAGGTCAAAGGGAGGAAATCCTTCTCCATTTGGATAACCGGCTTCAGCTAAGAGCTCGCGGGCTTTTTCGACATCGAATCCGATCCGGGCCTCGGCGACATATTCACTGGTCGGCGGAGTGAAGTGGAGAGCCGGTTCGAAATGACCTTGAATTACGCTGCTTACAATCGCTTCCTGATCGATTGCCAACGAAATTGCCCGCCGCACTCGCGGATCGTTAAATGGTTCGTGCTCAACATTTATTCGATAAAAATAAACGCCAAATAGCGGATGGGAGTGGAGGATTTCGGGAAAATTTTCGAGGTAATGATTGATCCGGCCTGCCGGGATGTTGTTGGTTACGTGAAGCTGACCGGAGAGAAAGGCCCGCTCTTCCGTGTCGAGACTTTCGATCGTGTGGAAAACGATACCATTCAGGCGGACGGTTTCCGCATCCCAATAATGTGGATTCGGCTCGGTGCGGATCGGTCGGCCGATCTCCCATTCGGTGAGAGCAAAAGGACCGTTCCCGATAAAGTTTCGTGCCCGGGACCAGCTCGTTGCCGGCTCATCGATTCGTCCGTGCGCTAGGATCGTCGGAGGATGGACGGGCCACCAGCAAGCGTTGTTGAGAAGCGAAAGGAAATAGGCGGTCGGATGTTCCAGCCGGATTTTGAGCGTTCGGTCATCAACGGCTTCAAAACCGACTTCAGAAAAATCTTCGACTTCTCCCAGGTAAAAGGCTTCCGCATTTTTGACGGGGAAAAGCATGTAGGCATATTTCGCTCCGAGAGCTGGCGACAGCATCCGCTGGTAGGAAAACAAAAAGTCGTCACTGGTGACCGGGTCGCCATTGGACCAGCGGGCATTTTCCCGCAGATAAAACGTATATTCGAGCTGGTCCTCTGAAATTTCCCAACGTTCCGCAACGCCGGGCACCGGAGAAAGGTCGTGCGGATCTTCGCCGACAAGACCTTCCAGCAAGGCGCTCAGAGCGGTGTATCCGGCGACGCTTGTCGTCAGATGAGGGTCCAGGCTTTCGGGAATGACTCCGAGGTTCACGTGGAGAATCTGGTCGCGGTCGCCGCGCTCGACGGCGGTTCCGCCGGCTCCACAGCCAGCGAGCAGAAGGGCGAGAAAAGGTGCTAGAAGAAGAGGGATTCGAGAACGCATTTTGTTTATTTTGTGCGGGAAGAGTCGGTGTTTGTCGATCAATAGAAAATATTTCGATCGAGACTGCGATATTGAATCGCTTCAAGCAAGTGCGGGGATTCGATCGAAGGAGAGCCGGCAAGATCTGCGATGGTTCTGGCGACTTTCAAAATCCGGTCGTATGCCCGGGCTGAAAGGGAGAGCTGTTCCATCGCCTGTTGAAGAATATCACCGAGAGAGCGGTCGATTTTGCAATATTTTCGGATTTGTGCATGGGACATCCGCGCATTGCAGGTCACCGTGCTCTCCGCCAGACGTTCCTGTTGGATCTTGCGGGCGTGAAAGATACGGTTGCGAATGGTTATGGAAGTTTCGCCGAGCTTTGCATTCCGCAATTCATCGATTGAAAGCGCCGGAGCTTCGACATGGATATCGATCCGGTCGAGGAGAGGACCGCTAATTTTGGAGCGATAGCGCTGGATTTGCGTCGAGCCGCACCGACATTCCCGATTCGTATCGCCTAAATATCCACATGGACATGGATTCATAGCGGCGACCAACATGAAGTAGCACGGCAAGGTAACTTTTCCGGCGCTGCGTGAAATTGTGACGGAACCATCTTCGAGCGGCTGACGAAGGACTTCGAGTGCTGATCGTTTGAATTCCGGCAGCTCGTCGAGGAATAAAACACCATTGTGGGCGAGCGAAATTTCTCCCGGTCCGGGCACCGATCCGCCGCCGAGTAGGCCGACATCGCTGATCGTATGATGGGGAGCCCGGTAAGGCCGTTCAAACCATCGTGTTTCTCCCGATATGGTTTGGCCGGAGGCCGATTGGATCCGCAAGATTTCCAGATATTCATCGAGGGTTGCTTCGGGAATGATCGAGGGAATTCGTTTGGCAACCAT
>DATGSL010000218.1:0-7559 GCA_035302665.1 Opitutales bacterium
GGGATCGCGAGAGAAATAATCAACGATTCGCGCCAGCCGAGAAAAAACAGAATCAGCAGCGCGACCCCGAAAACAGCACCGGCCATGTGGAGCAGCAATTCATTCGATTTCTCAAAAGCGGTTTCACCATAATCGCGCGTCACACTCACCTCGAGATCGCCGGGAATAACCGACCCTTTCAAAAGTTCGATTTTTTCGAGCACGTCGCGCACCACATGAATCGCATTGGCACCGGGCCGTTTGGCGATCGTCAACGTCACGGCCGGCTCCTCAGGATCTCCGGCAAACTCCGCTCCCCCACGTCCGAAAAAGACGTAGTTGCGCGCTTCTTCGGGACCGTCGACAACTGTCGCAACATCCTCCAGGAAAATCGGCGCACCCTCATGAACGCCGATCACCGTCCGAGCCACTTCTTTTGCGTCCCGGAAAAAAGAACCGGTCTCGACGATATACTCGCGGTTTTCCCGGACAAGATTTCCCGCGATCGCCTGGCGGTTCGCCTCACGCAAAATCTGCGGCAGATCGGAAAGCGTCATCGACCGTGAAGCGAGCCGCTCCGGATCGACCAACACCCGCACCTCCCGCCGTGCGCCACCGATCAGATTCGTCTCCGCAACATTCGGGACCTGCTTTACATTCTCATCGACTTGAGCAGCGACCCGGCGAAGCAATAGGTGGTCGTAATCCGATCCGTGAAAGGTCAACGCGAGCACCGGCACATCATCGATCGAACGCGGTTTCAAAAGAGGCTGCGAAGCACCCGGTGGAATCAGATCGTAATTCGCCTGCAGCTTCTGATTGATCCGGACCAGGCTATCTTTCAGATCCTTGCCGACTTTGAAACGGACAATCGACATGCTGCCGCCGGGACTCGATGTCGAATAGATGTATTCAACTCCGGGAATTTCCCAAAGCAGTTTTTCCATCGGCCGGGTGACACGCTCCGTGACCTCGCGGGCACTTGCACCCGGCATCTGCACGAAAACGTCGACCATCGCCGCCCGAATCTGAGGTTCCTCTTCGCGTGGAAGAAGAATTGTCGCCGCGATACCGAGAAGCACCGAAGCGATCAACAGGAGCGGCGTCAGCTTCGAATCGACAAAACGCTCGGCCATTATCCCCGCAAATCCACGGGAAACAGGAGATTTATTCTTTTCGGCGTTCATTTATCGGCTGCTGTCCAAAGATACCTCAACAGGCGCTCCGTCCCGCAACGTGCGGGAGGGAGCAAGAATTACCTTTTCCCCACCTTCCAGTCCGGCAAGGATTTCAACCTGGTCCTGAAACGAACGTCCGGTTCGAACAAGACGAAGCAAAGCCCGGTTTTCCAAGACAACATAAACATATTCGAGTTGTCCCTTTCGAAGGAGACTTGTTTCGGGAACCGTTATCCGCTCGGCGTCACTCCCGCGCAGAAACAAACGTCCAAACTGGCCCGTGTGAAAAGTTGGATCTTCAGGCAGATCGGCTTTCATTAAAATGGTTCGGGAAATCGGATCCGCAGCCGGCTCGATCTCTGAAATCACAGCGTCACCGACGATCTCCGGATCATCGAAGGCGAAGGAAACCGATTCGCCGATTTTTACGGAACCGGCGAGCGATTCCGGAACGTCCGCTTCGAGTCGAAAACCATTGTTTGCCTGCAAAATGAGGACCGGCTGTCCCGGCGAAACCAGATCGCCGACCTCCACTTTTCGCCGCACGACGGTTCCGTCAAAGGGTGCACGAAGGTCGACATAACCGGCAAATATTTTTGCTTCGTCGGCGGCCGCTTCAGCTGACCGATGTCGGGCTTCGGTGATTTCGAGTTCCTGAGCGGTCGCAGCGTTCGATTTCACAAGATTCTGAATCCGATTGAGCTCCAGCGACGCCGCTTCCAACTCGACATTTGCCCGCCGCATTCGTGCGGAAAGCTCCTCCGACAACAATTTCACAAGCAGATCACCCTTCTCCACCTGATTACCGGCAATTGCAAAGAGTTCCGAAACCTCTCCCTGGACCCGGGACGAAAGAACGGCTTCATGGAAAGGTCGCACTTCTCCCGGCACGGCGACCGGTTGCGCCTCGGAAAGGACGCGAACCGGCTCGATCGCCACAGCCACAGGTGCGGCAACCGATGGCGATTTTTCCACAACCGGCTTTTCTCCGCAACCAGCTGTCGCCAGAAGTATAACCATCAGGACCGAAGCTGCGGTTACTGAAAAAGTTTTAGTCAAAATTCGTTTCTTCATTGGGTCACAATTGGATAAATACCGAGGGCACGGCGAAGCGCAGCGGTCGATACCCTCACATCGGTTTCAGCGAGGATCCGTCGGACCTGCGCGTCGGTGAAACCGGCCTCCGCTTCGCTTAATTGGTTGCTCAACAATGTTCCTTGCTCAAATCGAAGCCGGGCAAGACGAACGTTTTCTTCCGCAAGCGCCACCGCTTCCCCTGTCACTCTCATTCGCGTTTCCGCCTCGGTCAGTGCCAGACGCGCCCGCGCAACTTCATCTTCGATCGCCAGTCTGACTTTCCGTTCGACCTCGATCGCACTCCGCCGTCGAGCTGACGCGGCGCGAATATCGCCAGAGGCCGAACCGCCCTCCCACAAATCATAAGTAACCGCGACGCCGGCCGACCAATGATCGCCCGATTGGCCGGTTTGCCAGCCCTCATCGCGATCGACCCGGCCATAAAGATCGACCCGCGGACGTTTTCCCGCCCGCGCCGCCTCCACCTCTCCCAAACTCGCTTTTCGCTCCAGTCGAATCGCTTCCAACTCCGGCCGATCCGGTACAGATTCTTCCGGCACCTGAATCAACTCTCCGACATCCCCAACCTCCAAGCGCGGCTCGCTGTATGGCAATCCCAACAGATTCACAAACGCTCTTCGCGATAAGGAGGCCGCATGACGGGCGCGAGTCAGTTCTTCCTCCACATGCGTGCGTTTGACACGAAGATGCAAAGCATCTGATTCGAGCAACGCTCCTTCCGCCACCCGCGCTTCGGCTACGGTGATCGCCTCTCCGAGTGCTGCAAACTCCGCCTCCACTCCCTTTACGATTTCGTCGGCCCGACCGATTTCAAGAACCGATCTGACAACTCCGAAAGCGATATCCTGCCTCGCAACCTCCCGATACGCTTGCGCCGCCTCCGCGGAAGCCTCGGCTGCGTCGCGCATTCCGGACCGGCGACCGCCATCATACAGCGTCCAGGAAACCATTCCGTGAACATTCCAGTTATCGATCGTGCCGAGACGATTGAAATCCATCGTCGGACTATACGCCCGCTGATTCACAATCCAGCCGAAAGCACGACCGGCACCATCGGTCGCCTCATAACTCGAACCGACCGAAACAACCGGCGAATAGGCCGCCTTCGCCTGCTCGAGTTCAGCTTCAGCTCCGAGCAACCGCTCGCGCGCGATCGCCGAATCCGGATTGCTTTCGAGAGCAAATTCGATGGCATCCGGAAGCGTCCAGATCCGCTCGGCATCAACAGAGTCGGCCGACCCGAAAAGAGTGCCGGCAGTGGCTGATAAAACCAGCGCGCCAACCGGCCACAACAACCTCCGTTTCGCCTCTCTCCGGCCAATCTCGTATTTCCGTTCCATAATAAAAGGTTTTCGACTCAGACGCAAAAAACCTCAGTCCGACGGAGATGGGCCGCAGCAACTCGCACCTTTCCGATCGACACCGAGTTTGCGCATAATGGTCGCAGCCGGACAGATTCCGGTGAACGAAGACTGAACCAGATTCGCTCCGACAAAAGCCGCAAGCAAGATCCACCCCGGACTCACAAACCAAGCCAATGTTACACTGATTAAAACCATTGTTCCAGCAAGGAACCGGATCGCATTTTCAATTTTCATTTTTATCTTCCTTTTAATTGCGCTTTTTATGATCTCAGATAGATATGAGTATATGAGCAATCAATCATATACTGATCGCAAGTCAAGTGTGGAAAACAAGGAAACTCTTCCAACCGGGATGACGCCGGAGTTTCTCGATCAGGTGGCCGAGCGTTTCCGTATCCTGGGAGAACCGATGCGCCTCCGGCTACTTCACATTCTTCTGGCAGGCGAGAAATCGGTTGGCGAACTCGTCGAACTCTCCGAATCGACACAGGCGAACGTCTCACGTCATCTGCAAACATTGAGCCGGTCGGGAATCCTCAGTCGTCGCAAAGAGGGACTTCATGTTTTTTACGCGATCGCCGATCGATCGGTCTTCGAACTCTGCGACCATGTCTGCGGAAGCCTCCAGAGACATCTTGAGAAAAAAGCCAGCGAATTACCGACCTGAAAGGATCGATGAATGCGCGTCTTCATCGGTACAACAAGCGAGGCTGCTGATGTGACGATATCCTGAAAAGTCTTCATTCCCCTTCTCTGACAAGAAGCGGACCGCTTGCGGTGGGGTGTGTCTCATCTCCTGTCCTTCTCACCTTCATGAATAGCCGAGTTGGATAGAATTTTTTTTAATGGGTAAAGTTTTTCCGGATTTATCGACATTCTTGTTCGCACGCCGCGATCGCGGCGGGTAAGAAAACCCGCCCTCCTATAAATCATTCCGATCTGCAAAAAACAACGTTTTGGCTCCGTACAGGCGCGGGGACATTCCTGTCCCCACGTTTGTTTTGAAAACGACGGGTTAAAAAGCCTACTCTCCAGTATTCAGACAAAACTTGAATCCAAAAGAAAAGACCGCTGTCCCGATCGTAACCTGAAATCCACTCTTTTTATAAATGGACTCCACTTCTCACGAAGCGAGCTACGGAAAATGGCACGGTTTCAGACGCCCCTCTCCGTTTCACCACTGCAAAAAACGCTTGAACAGCGTTGCGAAAAACCACTTTCTAATGATTCGCCCTCACAACGTTCTTACATCATGAGATTAATTTCCCTCTGCTTTCTGGCTCTCTGCCACACTGCTATCGCAACTCCGACCGAACCGGGAATTTTTGCCGTTTTCACCACGAATCACGGCGAATTCACTTGCGAACTTTATTACGAACAAGCTCCGATGACTGTTGCCAATTTTGTCGGACTCGCTGAAGGCAGCCTTCCCTATATCGACCTTCAAACCGGTACCGTGTCGACCGAGCCTTTCTACAACGGTCTGACCTTTCATCGCGTTATCGAGAACTTCATGATTCAGGGAGGTTCTCCGAACGGACTCGGCACCGATGGGCCCGGATATCGTTTCGGTGACGAATTCGACCCCAGCCTGACCCATAACACTGCTGGAATCCTCTCCATGGCGAACTCCGGTTCAAATACCAACGGAAGCCAATTTTTCATCACGGCTGCACCGACTCCTCATCTCAATTTCAAACATTCGGTCTTCGGCAAAGTCGTCGAAGGACTGAACACCGTCCTGACGATCAGCGAAACTGAAACCGATGCCTCTAATAATGCACCGGTCAATCCGGTGATTATTGAATCAATCGAGATCGTCCGGAATGGCCCGGATGCGGAAGCATTCGACGTGCACAGCCAAGGCCTGCCAAAACTAAAATCGATTTCACCCACAATCTCTTTCGACGATGAAATCGCCCTCCACTTTCCTCGCCGACCTTTCCACGAGGAAATTCTCTTCTGGTCCGACGATCTCAAAAACTGGAAACACCAGAAGCTTTCTTTCCAAACATTTTCCTCTCCGGAGGAACCGCTGATCGTCTCCTCCCTGGCCGCCGGAAAAGATCGCCAGTTCTATCGTCTCGTTACGCTCGAACACGGGTTCGTTGCGGAAACCGTTCTTGGCAAAAGCCTTTCTCTCAACGCAATTTCCCATGACTTTACCTTCGTGCTCAACATGGTTCACGATCGCGAAACCATCCCCTACCCGGAGCCGCTGGGCACAGGATCGCTAAACGGAGAAAGCCTCGATCTCCTCGATTACCTTTATCTGCAAGAACCGGTGAGCGGCATCGTTGCGTTCATTCTTGAAGGTCTCGTTGAAATCAACATTTACCTTCAATTTGCGACCGAAACCGGTGGGTCTTTTTCCGGAATCGTCGATCCACGATCGCCCAGTCCATGGGGGATTTTCGGCACATTTACTTTAGAAGAAATCGAATAATGCGCAAAAATCCCGGAAGCCGCATCGCTTCCGTTTGAAGAAAATGAACGAAACCGCGCCTTTTAATTCGACGGCGCTTCGTTCGCTGCGTCCGTTTCCGCTGCGACTTCTTCGGGCGCCGTTTCGGGCAATGCCTGTTCCAGACTCCGCGACCGGCTGACCCACATCTGGGAATCATCCAGTTCAGGAATTCGTCCGATAAAATCGCGCGCATCGTCAAACTGCCCGAGCTCGATGGCTAATGTCGCCGCGTAATAATAAGCTTCCGCACGGGTTGCACGGAAAAGACTCGTGTCGGCCGCAATTCTTTCCATATGAGCCAAAGCGGCCGCTTTATCGTCGAGCTGGGCGAGTGAAATCCCTTGACCGATTTTCGCCCGTCCGGCTACAACCGGCGGAAGAATTTCTCCGGCTTTTCCATAATATTGAGCAGCCTCACTGAAATCGTTGTTTTCAAAATAATAATCAGCGACTTCCAGAAACGCTGCACCGGCAAGCGGATGAGGAGCATTTCGCTCAGCAAAAGCCGTGATTTCCGCTGTCGAAACGGCTTCCTGATATTCGGCGGCGATCCCGGCTTCGCGGCGGCCCTGCATAAACTCGATCAGCGCCCAACCGATCAACGCAAGAACCGCAACGATGCAGATTCCGACAATGATGTTCTGGTATTTATTCCAGAAAAGAAAGACACGGTCCTCGAAACTAGCTCCTTCATAAGAGGAATCGAGGGAAACAATGTTACGATCATCACCTTTCGGGTGATTTTCGGAGGACTGCGATTTGGTCGTCATGAAATTTGAAAGAGATCAGCGGTGGAACCCGGGGAAACACGAGCCCAGATCGTCTCATCCGCTACGAATGAAGAAAAGAACTAAATTGTCATCAAGTGGGAAGAGTCAATTCAAACCGTCGAAATTTACGGTCTCATTCTTTTCCAGAAAAAAGAAATCTGTCTATAAAGCAATCGTTTAGAAATTCCCATCAGTCGAAGACAACCGTTTTTCGGCCGTAGATGAGAACGCGGTTGTCCAAATGCCAAGAGATCGCTTGCGAAAGGACCATTTTTTCGAGATCCCGCCCTTTCCGAATCAGATCTTTGACATTGTGGCGGTGAGTGACCCGGGCGACATCCTGTTTAATGATCGGACCATCGTCCAGGACCTCCGTTGCATAGTGAGCCGTCGCTCCGATCAACTTGACCCCGCGCGCATGCGCCTGATGGTACGGTTTCCCACCCGCAAAAGCCGGCAAGAATGAATGATGGATATTGATCACCGGACGATTGAAAGCTTTCAGAAAATCTCCGGACAAAACCTGCATATAGCGGGCCAGAACCGCGAATTTCACATCGTGCTTTCGGAGAAGTTCCAGCTGTTTCTTTTCTGCCTTCACCTTCCCTTCAGGCGAAACCGGCACATGATAAAAGGGCAATCCGTAAGCTTCGGATGCATCGGCGAGCGCAGCGTGATTCGAAATAACACACGCAATATCGCC
>DATGSL010000219.1:0-2267 GCA_035302665.1 Opitutales bacterium
TGAGATTCTCGGCCAAGTCAAGGATGCCTATTCCATCGCAGGCCAACGAAAAACGGTCGGTCCACTTTTGAACCGGCTTTTTCAAAGAACCTTTCAAGCTGCCAAATGGGTTCGCACCCATACTTCGATCGGCCGCGGCCAGGTGAGCGTGGGAACGGTGGCCGTCGACCTCGCTCTCAAAATTTTCGGCGATCTCGAAAGCCGGAAAATCCTTCTTGTCGGCGCCGGCGAAATCAGCGAGCGAACGATCACCGCACTCAAAAACCGGGGAGCGACTGCTCTCACCATTTGCAATCGCACCGACCATCGAGCGATGGATCTGGCCAATCTTTACGGAGGCAACGCCCTGCCTTTTGACCAACTTTCCTCGTCGATCGGCCAATACGATATCGCGATCTGCTCGACTTCCTCGCCATCGGCTATCCTGACGCAAAGCACGCTCAAAACAGCACTGAAAAAAAGAAGTTATCAGCCGTTATTTGTCATTGATCTTGCGCTGCCCCGCGATGTCGATGAAACCGCGGCGAAGTTGGAAAATATTTTCCTCTACAACATCGACGACCTTTCGCAGATTGCTGACGACAACCTCGCGCAACGCCGCTCGGAGGTCGACCGCTGTCTGGAGGCTCTCACCGATCGTGCGGAATATTTCTGGAGCAATCTCCGGTAAAGAACACCCGAAAATAAGATCGGATTAGCTTCGTTTTGTTTCGAGCCGTTTTGCACAGGAGAGACAATATTCGGTAGCCGGCATCGCTTCCAAACGTTCCGGCTCGATTTTCCCGCCGCACTCGGTGCAGATTCCATACGTGCCTCGATCGATCCGGTTGAGCGCCTGCCAGGTTTCCAAGGCTTCTTTCCGATTCTGATCGCCGAGTCTATTTAAAACATCGTCGAATTCTCCCTCAATCCCGAGATCGTCATAGCTCCAGTTTCCGCCCGGATCCTTCTGACGGATCTGATCGCGCACACCTTCGCCCCTTCCGATGATTTCCCTGAGATTTTCCTGAAGCTGCGCCTTGATACTCTCCAAATTTTCCATGACCGATTTCCGTGTGATTAGTTCAAGGACCATTTCTTCGACTTAATTGAGGCGAATTTTGCCGCTGATTCACCTCTTTAACCTGGCGACCGAGCGCATAAAATGTGTCGCGAATTACCTTGTCGAGCGGGTCATGAAGATTCCGTTCCAACGGATCGCGGTCAGCGACCAGTTCATGACCCGGCGGGATTCGCGCAATCAATCGCACCCGGTACGGATTTCCCACTTGCTGATGCTCCTGCGGCTTTTCGATCGCTACCCGCAGACTGATAATATGATCGCAAAGCTTCTCCAACTTCGCAGCCTGTTGCGCGATCAGTTCTTCCATTGCCGGAGTCCGATCGACCCCGCGAAACGTAACCTCTAACGGTATTTCCATTGATCCCCCTCTTTTGATCGTTTAACAAATCCCGACCAAACGATAGCCGGATTTAGAGAAAACGACAATCGGACGGCGAGGTTTCCAAAAAAAGCCCGATTTAAGATGGATTCCAGTTTTACCGAGAAAACAAGCTAACAAAATGGCACTTTAAACGTTAATAGAGGCAGTTTTCTTCATGCGACCGAGCCCGATGCTTGAACTAGCCGCAGGACCTGTACTCAATACAGATCATGCCTGAGGACTTTCCTTTCAAGGATTTCGGAAGCGCTCAATCGTTCAGCGATCTGCGCGAATTTCTTCAAGATCATCTTCTTGAGCACATTGTCCCGTTCTGGACGAAACATGCTGTCGATCCGGAGGGCGGATTGAACACATGTATTCGCGACGATGGAACATTGGTTTCGCGCGATAAATGGCTATGGAGCCAGTGGCGCGCCGTGTGGGTCTTCAGTCGGCTCTATAATCAGATCGAAAAACGGCCTGAATGGCTCGATATTGCGCAAGGAATCTACCGGTTCACTTCTCAACATGGTTGGGACGACAACATCGGCGGATGGCGCCTCCTCCTCAGTGGTGATGGCGAGCCGCTCCGCGGTTGCGAGAGTATCTATACCGAAGGCTTTGCGATTTCCGGAATGATCGAGCTGGCAAAAGCAACCGGAAGCGCCGAGGTTCTGGCTCTTGCACGGAAAACTGCCGATCAAACTTTGCGTCGCTTGGAGCAGCCGCATGATGAAATTCCCCATTTTCCCTATCCGGTACCGTCGGGCGCCCGCGTGCACGGCATTCCAATGATTTTTTCCCTCGTATTTTGGGAGCTCGGACAATACCTCGATCACGAAC
>DATGSL010000220.1:0-4399 GCA_035302665.1 Opitutales bacterium
ATCAGGCGTGGATCGTGCACAAGCGCCTGGGCGAGTCCGATCCGCTGAAGCATTCCTTTGGAATAAGTTCCGACCCGACGATTGGCGGCTTCCTTCAATCCGACCCACTCGATAACCTCGTGACAGCGATCGATCAGGATCGCTTTATCGACACCGCAGATTTTGGCGAAAAACTTCACCATCTCGAATCCGGTCAGATACCGATAAAAATAAGGTGCCTCCGGGAGAAAACCGACCTGCGCTCGCGACTGAACCTTGTGACTCGGAACGCCGAAAATCTCGCATTTGCCCCGGGTCGCGTTCAGGAGCCCCAGAATCACTTTGATCGTGGTGCTTTTGCCGGAACCATTTGGACCGAGAAGTCCGAAAATCTGGTTATCTTTAATCTCGAGTGAAAGATTCTCCACCGCCCGCAGTTTCAGATTTCGCAGGCCAAAAGGAAAATCCTTCGTCAGGTTCTCAATTTTAATTGCAGGAGTCATGAGCGTTAGGGAAGGAAAATACGAAATTTTGCGAGAGACAAGAGGAAGTTGCAAGCAACCTGAAAGGCGAACGCGATCCTAGGAAAGCTCACTGAATAGTAAAATTGAAAAAGCGCGGCTCCCCTTGTTCCGAACATTTTTCCGTTTCGCGAATGAACGAAGCGAGATCATCTTCAACCTGCTGAACAAATGCCGTTACCTCCGCTTTCTCACCTTCGACCTCCAGCTGTACCCGACCATCAGGCAAATTTTTTACAAAACCGGTCACGTCAAATCCTTTTGCAATCTGAAGGGTCTCGTAACGAAACCCGACACCCTGAACACGACCGGAAAAATGAACCGATAATCGAAAAACGCTGGCAGAACTGGACGAATCATCAGACATAGTTCCGACCGGTTAAAAGTGAAGATGTGCCAAAAATAACGATTTTTCCCGGATTCGTTTCAAGAATAATTGAAACAGCCAGTTCATCGGGAGAAATCGTTATCAGCTTTCAAGCTTTTGGAAGACGAGAGTCGCATTGTGGCCGCCAAAACCAGAATTGTTGCTGATCGCAACGTTCACGTTTTTCTCGACCATCTGATTCGGAACATAATTTAAATCACATTCCGGATCGGGCTCCTCGTAATTGATAGTTGGCGGAATTTTCCCGGTTTCGATCGCCTTCGCACACGCAACAGCCTCGATCCCGCCGGCTGCACCGAGAAGATGTCCGGTCATCGATTTGGTCGAACTGATCAAAACATCCTTCGCAGACTCGCCAAAAACATTTTTCAACGCAATCGTCTCAAAAAGATCGTTGTAAGGCGTCGAGGTTCCGTGAGCGTTGACGTAATCGACCTCTTCCGGTTTCACCCCGGCTTTTCCGAGAGCGTTTTTGATGGCAACCGTCAATCCGCGGCCGCTCGCATCGGGCTGCGTAATATGAAAAGCATCACACGAAGCCGCATAGCCGGTGATTTCACAAATGATTTTCGCACCACGTGCCTTCGCATGTTCGAGCGTTTCGAGAACGAGAATCCCCGCACCCTCTCCCATGACAAATCCGTCGCGCGATTTCTCAAACGGCCGACTCGCACCCTGCGGATCGTCGTTGCGCGTGCTCATCGCTTTCATCGAGCAAAAACCGGCATAACCGAGAGCAGTGATGGCCGCTTCGCTTCCTCCGGCGATCATCACATCGGCATCGCCGGTTTGCATGATTCGCACCGATTCTCCGATCGCGTGCGTCGCCGAAGCACAGGCGCTGACGACCGCAAAATTCGGTCCGCGCGCGCCAAACTCAATCGCAACCATCCCACAGGCCATGTTTGCGATGAGCGAAGGAATCATGAAAGGAGAAACCCGACGGGGTCCGCGCTCAAAAAGGACCCGCGACTGTTTCTCGATCGTATCGAGACCGCCGATTCCGGAAGCGAGAAGAACACCGAAGCGATCGGAATCGATTTTAGTGACATCGAGTCCCGCATTTTCGACAGCCAATTTCGATGCCGCCATGCCGAGATGACAATAGCGGTCGTTTCGGCGAACTTCCTTGAAGTCCATCCAATCCTTTGGCTCAAAGTCGCGAACCTCAGCGCCGATTTGGCACGTAAAATCACTTGCATCGAAGGCAGTGACCTTATCGATGCCGCTTTTTCCAGCAAGCAGATTATCGAAAAAAACATCGGCGTCATTCCCAAGTGAGGTCACGACGCCCATGCCGGTGATAACCACCCGCTTCATGGCAACTTCTCTTTCCATTTAATTGTGTTTAGCTCAGGCTGCATCGTCTGCAACCTGATCAAAACCCACTTCTGGATGACTTCCAGTGCCGTTTTTAATTATCCGCCTTGTCTTCGATGTAAGTGACAACATCGCCGACGGTCTGTAGTTTTTCAGCCTCTGATTCCGGAATTTCGCCCTGAATCTCGTCCTTAAACTCTTCCTCGAAAGCCATGATCAATTCAACCGTGTCAAGCGAGTCGGCTCCGAGATCCTCGAGAAACGAAGCCTCCGGTGTGACTTGTTCTTCGTTAACATTCAGCTGGTTAACGATAATTTCCTTAACTCGTTGCTCAATTGTTTTTGATTCTGCCATATCTATTTTAGTGAAAAAAGTTATTTGGGTCACATGACCATCCCACCGTCAACTGTAAAAACCTGCCCGGTTATATAACCGGCCTTATCCGAACAGAGGAAGTCGACCATATTTGCTATATCTTCAGCTTTGCCAAATCTTTTTAACGGAATCTGCGCCAAAATCTGTTTCGTGACATCCTCGTTCAGTTCCGCGGTCATATCCGTTTCAATAAAGCCGGGCGCCACGACGTTGCAGGTCACCGAACGGGAAGCAAATTCCTTGGCCATACTTTTCGTAAAGCCGATGATCCCCGCTTTTGCCGCAGCATAGTTCACCTGCCCGGCATTCCCCATGATTCCGATCACCGAACCGATGTTCACAATCCGGCCCCACCGTTTGCGCGCCATTTTCCCACCAAGTCCCTTCGTCCAATAAAAACAACTCGAAAGATTGGTGTTCAAAACAGAATCCCAATTCTCATTGGTCATCCGGAGCATCATGCCATCCCGCGTGATTCCCGCGTTGTTTACGAGAATATCGACAACCTCATGCTTCTCAAGAAGTTTTGCACTCGCTTCCTCCACGGCCGCAGCGTCGGAAACATCGACAGCGAGAGCCTCGGCTTTCCCTCCATTGGAAAGAATTTCCTCGGCTACTTTTCCGCAATTGTTCTCGGAACGGCTTACGCAAACGACCTTGATACCACCGGCAGCCAGCACTTCGGCAATCGCTTTGCCGATACCGCGTCCGGCGCCCGTGACTACTGCCACTCGTTCGTTGGATGTGGAGCTCATAGCGAGCCATCGCGCCAAAAGGACGTCAAAATAGCAAGGCCTTTCTTTTCATTCCCGAAAGAATGTCCGATTCCGATCGGAATGGAGAATCTCTTCAAGCTCACCGGATGCGATCAATAAACGTCGCGCATGTAACGCTGCTCCCGCCGCATCACTTTGACGTATTCAGCCGCCTCTTCAGCCGTCATCTTCCCATGTTCAGCCACGATCTCCCGGAGCGCCGTATCGACATCCTTCGCCATCCGTTTGGCATCTCCGCAAACATAGAAATACGCCCCTTTTTCAATCCATTTCCAAAGCTCCTCACCTTGTTCCCGCATCCGGTCCTGAACGTAAATCTTTTCGGCCTGATCCCGCGAAAAGGCGAGATCGAGCCGGTCCAAAACTCCATTCTCAACAAATTTTTCGAAATCTTCCCGATAAAGAAAATCAGACTCTCGCCGCTGTTCGCCAAAGAAAAGCCAGTTTCGACCCGAACTCCCCTTAGCTTCGCGCTCCTGAAGAAATCCCCGAAACGGCGCAACCCCGGTCCCCGGACCGACCATGATCATATCGGCCGACTCATCCTCCGGCAGACCAAATCGAGCCGGAGCCGCAAAAACCGGAACCACCCTCTCCCGAAGCGGAAAACGATCCGAAAGACAGGTCGAACAGACCCCGATCCGATCCCGCTCGTTCGAAGAATACCGAATCACCGCAACCGTCAAATGCACCTCATCCGGATAAACAACCTGCGAAGAAGCGACCGAATAAAGCCGCGGCATCAGACGCCGAAGCAGCGCCGCAAACTCCTGCGGCTCGAAACGCGCACTCGGAAACTCCTCCACCAGATCGACGATCTCACGGTTGAAAAGATACTCCCGCATCTCCGCTCGCGCCTCCCTCTCCAGCAAAGCATCGAGCTGCTCCCGCTCCTTCTCATCCGAAACCCGATCCCGAAACGCCTGAAGCGTCTTCGGCGTCGGATCCGCAATCGACAGATGAGACGACAATGCCTGACGAAACGAAACTCTCTCCTTCATCTGAGGCACCTCGACCTCCTCTTCCCCGGTCGCTCCGA
>DATGSL010000221.1:0-2082 GCA_035302665.1 Opitutales bacterium
TGATCCGAATGCGGAACCGGGCACTCCCTACAAAAACCACCCGCACCCGAAAACCGGCGAGCGACAAGACTTCAGCTTGCGCGAAGCCCTTCAATCCGCCGATTGGGATTATGTCACCATCCAACAAGTGAGCAGCCGGAGTTTTCGCCCGGAAACGTTCGGCGCGGCGCACCGATTGATCGCTTACATCCGCGAACATGCTCCGAATGCAGAAATCCTGATCCACCAGACCTGGACGTACCGAAACGATTATTCCGGCTACGAAAAAGATGATTTCAGCCAACAGAAAATGTACGACGGATTGACCGCAGCTTATGAAGGACTCGCTCGCGAATACGGTCTGAGACTGATTCCAGTAGGAGATGCCTTTCACGCAGCTGGCCAAACCGCTGAGTGGTCGTATCGAAAAGATCCCGATTTCGATTTCGAAAACCCTCCCGCCGGCCTTTTGCCCGATCAATCGGGCAGCTTGATCGTCGGATACGTTCTTCGCGGTCGCGACCGTTCCCGCCTCCATTTCGACTTCAAACACGCCAACACTGCCGGCAAATATCTCGGTGCAGCGGTTTGGTATGAGATTCTTTTCGGAGAGCCGCTTCCTGCTGACACTCCTACTCCGGATGGTTTAACCAGAACGGAAGCAGAAAGTCTGCGCCGAATCGCTCATCAAGCTGTTCAAAAACGAACAGCCAATTAAGAAGTTGCCTTTGTAAAGATCGGTCACATACGATCGAATCCGATTTCAAATTGATCGGGGAGTCCCTGGCGTGGGGCTGAGATTTGGACACGATCCGTCCACGAACCCTTGAACCTGATGCGGGTCATTCCGCCGTAGGAAAATGATCTCTCCATTCAAGGGATTGTCGTCTTATGGCGAAATGCGCCCAAATCCAACGCGTATTTCAAAAACATGAGCACAAAATCGACTCTCTCAAACGGCCATTCCCCTCTTCCAAACTCGAAACGGATCTACATCACAGGCACTCGCCCCGATTTGCGCGTCCCGATGCGCGAAATCTCGCTTTCGCCCACGAAAAACTTTATCACCGGCGCGCTCGAAGAAAATGAACCGGTTCGCGTTTACGATACGTCCGGCCCGTGGGGCGATCCCGATTTCCACGGAGATGTCACCCGCGGTCTACCTCCCCTTCGCAAAAACTGGATAATCGAGCGCGGCGACACAGAAGAATACGAGGGACGAACCTACCGCCCGGAGGACGACGGATACCTTTCCGAAAAACATCTGGAACAGGCCGCCGAACGGGGACGTGTGAAACAGTTTCCGGGTCTTCAGCGAAAACCACGGCGCGCAAAACCGGGAAAAATCGTCACTCAGCTCCATTATGCACGGGCCGGTATCATCACTCCCGAAATGGAGTTCATCGCCATCCGCGAAAATATGCGCCTGCAAGCAGCGCGCGAAGTTTCCATGAAAGCCGACGCGCCGTCGAACAGTCTTCTCAAACAACACCCGGGACAATCATTCGGTGCAGCGATTCCCGACGAAATCACTCCCGAATTTGTCCGATCAGAAGTTGCCCGCGGCCGCGCGATCATTCCCGCAAATATCAATCATCCCGAAAGCGAGCCGATGATTATCGGGCGCAATTTCCTCGTTAAAATCAACGCCAACATCGGCAATTCCGCCGTTACTTCCTCGATCGACGAAGAAGTTGAAAAAATGCGTTGGGCGATCCGCTGGGGCGCCGACAATGTCATGGATCTTTCAACCGGGAAAAATATTCACCAGACCCGCGAGTGGATTTTGCGCAATTCCCCTGTGCCAATCGGAACCGTTCCGATCTATCAGGCGCTCGAAAAGGTAAACGGAAAAGCCGAAGAGCTCTCCTGGGAAATTTTTCGCGATACGCTTCTCGAGCAATGCGAACAGGGAGTCGATTATTTTACGATTCACGCCGGCGTCCTGCTCCGATTTATCCCCCTGACCGCTCAGCGAATGACCGGGATCGTTTCCCGCGGCGGCTCGATCCTCGCCAAATGGTGCCTGGCCCATCACAAGGAAAATTTCCTCTACACCCATTGGGACGAAATTTGCGAAATCATGGCCGCATACGATGTCTC
>DATGSL010000222.1:0-4072 GCA_035302665.1 Opitutales bacterium
TCGGAGCCGATAGTGAAATCGGAGAGGCCGGAACAATTGGTGATTTTGGAGCTTTTAGCTTTTTCCCGTCGAAGAATCTCGGCTGCCTCGGCGACGGCGGTCTATTGATCACCAGCGATAAAGAACTCGCTGAACGGGCGAGAATTTTGCGGGTTCACGGAATGGAACCAAAATATTTCCATCCATATATTGGAGGAAATTTCCGGCTTGATCCGCTCCAGGCAGCAATCCTCCGGGTAAAGTTGCCTCATTATTCGGATTACACGGAAAAAAGGCGTGCGAACGCGGAATTCTATCTCGAGCGCTTGAGTCAATTACCGGGAGTTTTTGAAGATGTGGCAACGGCGCCCGAAGAAAATGCAATTATCCTGCCGAAGCCGACAAAAGGACATATCTGGAACCAGTTTACCCTGCGGATTCGGGGAGCGGACCAAACGTCTTCGCGGCGAGATGAATTTCGGGCATTCTTGACGGAAAGAGGAATTGGAAACGAGGTTTATTACCCGAAAACCCTCCACACGCAGGAATGTTTTTCGGAAACCGGACAGCGGGACGAACGCCTTCCGCGAGCGGAAGCATTGGCCCGCGAATCGGTCAGCATACCCGTTTTCCCAGAGCTAACAGATGCTCAGAAAGAAGAAGTCGCCGACGCGATCGAGGCATTCGTGCGTCTCTAAGTTTTTTAACTGCGCTCCGGGCGCGGTAGAAAAAGCGGAATGAATCGAGCCGCAGCCTCTTTTATCTGCGCGTCTAAAACGCAACGGAGTATCCGCGGAAAATTATCATGCGGTGCATTGGTTTCAGGGTGAAAAACTGCGATCGACTACGGAATCAAAACCTCGTCTCCGATATTCGGCAAACCGGAGACAATCCGCGTTCCGAGCGTCCGTCCGCGCTGAAAACGGGTCGGTTCCAGCCGAGAGGTTTCGGTCAGATTCTGGTTTCGCGTTAGAAGAATCTGCGCGGTTTGCATTCCGGGCGACCGCATTTCGACAAGTGCGATCTCTTCTGCGGGATCGACGAAGGAGACGATTCCGACAACTTGCTCAGATGCCGGCTGGAGCGGATCCTGACCGCCGGAAACCCGATCGGGCCCGGCATCGATCGTTGCACAGCCGCTCAAGAGCATTGCCAGAAGCACGCTCAGCGCAGCAAACTGGATCGAGTTTTTAGAAAACCGGCCCATGATCAGACGGAAACCTCAGTCCAATTGAGAATCGCTTCGACGATGCTGTTGCGCGAAGGCCGGTATTCGGCTTCAAGCTCCGGTGCAAAGGGAACCGGTATGTCCGCCGATGCGATCCGGAGCGGGGGAGCTTCCATTTCAAAGAAAAGCTCTTCTGTGAGCCGACTGACGATCTCCGCTCCGAATCCTGCCGTGCGGCGGCCTTCGTGAACGACAATCAGGCGATGGGTTTTTGCGAGCGATTCCCGGATCGGATCGAGATTCATCGGAGAAAGTGCCCGAAGATCGAAAAGATCGAACGTATAGTCGTATTCTTGTTTCAGATATTCGGCTGCATCGGCCGCTTCGAGCAGCATTTCTCCGTAGCTGACGATCGTCGCCATTTCGCCGGAAAGAATCTGACGCGGCTGCCAGACCGATTGATAATCGGGATCGAACGACACTTCCTGTTTCAACCTTCGATAAAGGCCTTTGTGTTCGAAAAGGAGAACCGGATTATCATCTTCCCAAGCCGCGAGAAGAGCATTGTAGGCATCTTGCGGTGTGCTCGGATAAAGAGCCTTCAAGCCGGGCATGTGCAGGAAAAGGGTCTCCAATTCCTGCGAGTGAAAGGAGCCAAAGGTAAGTCCTCCGCCGCACGGTAGGCGAAAAACGATCGGCACTTTGGCATTTGCCCGGAAAAAATAGGTCGCTGCGTTGAGAACGATTTGCGTCGTCGCGTCGGTAGCGAAATCGGCAAACTGAAATTCGAGGATCGGGCGGTGCCCATTCAGCGCCAAACCGATGCAGTAACCAACGGTCGCCGATTCGGCAACCGGCGTATTGATGACGCGCTCGCGGCCGAATTCAGCATAAAGATCTTCGGTCACTTTGAACGGACCGCCATACTCCGCGATATCCTGACCAAAAAGAAGGGCCTCAGGGCGTTCGCGAAGGATTTTCCGATGAGCCCGCTGAAGTGCCTGGGCGGCGGTAAGTTTTTCCTTCGGACCGTCCGTCTTCCAGTCGGCTTTAAATCTCGTCGGAGAAAAAGCTGCCTCGAACATCCCATTTACCTTCGCCGGTTCATGAGCAAAGGCGGCTTGCACCGAAGCTTCAAGAAATTCCGAAAGTTCTGTCTCGCGCCGGACGATCTCGTCCTCCAAGCCGTTTTCGATCAACTTTTGACGTAAAAGCGGAAGTGCGTCGCGCTTCTCCCAGGAGGCGGCCAGTTCCGACGGAACGTAATCACAGGTGTCGTAGGCGGCATGTCCGCGCAATCGAAGACATTTTGCCTCAACCAATACCGGAAACGACTCCTTCCGAACTTTTTCAATAATTTCGCTAAAGGTCGCAATCGTCTTTTCCGTATCCGAAATATCGATCGTGTAGCCTTCCATCCCGTAACCAGCCGCGCGCGATACGAGATCGGCAGTCGCATACTGTTCGGAGGTCGGCGTCGAGTAGGCAAATTCGTTGTTTTCGATAACGAAAATCACCGGAATCCGGAAAAGACTAGCGATGTTCATACATTCGTGAATATCGCCGGTGCTGCTGGCACCATCGCCGAAAAAGGTAAAACCGACCGCCGGACGGCCCAATCTGCGCTGGGAATCGGTGCCGCCAAGAACATTCGACGGCATCACGCCGAGATGGCTGATCATCGGATAACTCCGCGCTTGCGCATCGCCATAATGGACATTTCCCTCGCGCGCCAAGGTCGGACTTCCGCTATTCGCGAGATAGTGACTGATATGATCGCCGAGCTCCATGCTCCAGATCAGCTTTCCGCCGAGACCGCGATGACTGAAGGAAATCGTGTCAATCTCCTTGTCGGCTAAAAGAGCGATCGGGACGACGAGACCTTCATTGCCCTGACCACCGGCGACTGTTCCACGGATTTTCCCTTGGCGAAAAAGCTCAAGGATCCGGTTGTCGGTGATCCGGGAAAGATGCATCCATGAGTAAGCGCGCAAAAGCCCCTGGCTCGGATCCGAGAGATCAGATGCAGTAAGATTTTTTTCATTCAGAAAAATCGGCGGAGACGGATAGCCCATAGATAGCGGTTATGTTGAATATCCTGTGGAAGAGAGCCAACTAAAAATCGCTTTGCGGGCAGTCGAAGGTTTCGGGTTCGGAAAGAAAGTGGAAATCGGGACGTCGGCCGGAAGAGGGAGGTCCGGAAAACAAACAGGCCGCCTGGTGAGGCGGCCTGTGAAGAGAATAAGAAATGAAAAATGCCTTACGCGGCGCGGCGACGACGCCACATCCAAGCTGCACCGAGCGCGAGGATCCCGGCACCAAAAGCGTAAGTGGACGGCTCGGGGATTGCTCCGGCATAAACGGTGATATTGTCGAACATCATTTCAACATCTACACCCGCAGTGCCTGCCATGATTCCGAGCGAAGTCAATTCCCTCCCAATAGCCAAAGGTGTACTTGTTCCATCATTAAATCCGGCAACAATTCGTGTTCCGTCAAGCCAGACATCAAAATGATTGGAATCAATTGTCAATTCGGGGTAATCTTCGTAGGTGGCTTGTGAAGTGGAGTAGTTGTACACCCATTTGACCGTGTGGACAGTGTCGAAAGAATAAGCGTTTTGGACACCGGCAATTGAGCCATTACCGTGTATGAAAAGCTGATTTGATACCCGGTTATTATTGCTTCCAACCGGATCGCTAACACCAAGACGAAGACGTGGGTCGCCTCCGGTGTTGGGGGCACCCCACGAGGTAGTTGAGGGCCGGAAGAAGTCGAACTGCACTGTGACTACCTGACTGCCAGAAGAGAACTGGTTGCTGGCCGTAGTCCAGAGCGTTCCGGCAGCCCCTTGATAATGCAGTCGCAAATGCTGATTTCCTTCTCCGAAAGGAGAATTGGCATCGGTGACTTCAATATATTTTG
>DATGSL010000223.1:0-2589 GCA_035302665.1 Opitutales bacterium
TCCATTCCGTTTTCGCGCATTATGCATCAAAGGCAGATTTCAAAAATCGCCCGATGCTTTTATCGCCTTTCGAACATCCGTCAGTCGTTGAGGCCGCCAAACGTTATTTTGGCGACGCCGTCGTGACGGTAACGGAAACGCACGGAGGAAGATGCGATCCAGAAGCTTTGGCAAAGATCCTGAAAGAGCGCTCTTTTGCATTGGTTTCGATGATGGCGGCCGATAACGAAAGCGGTGTCATCCAACCTTGGAAGGAAGTTGCCGAAATTTGCCGAAAAACCGACACTCGGTTTCTTTGCGACGCAGCTCAATGGATCGGAAAAGAATCTTCGAAAAACCTCGGGCAGATCGGTTTCATCACTGCTTCCGCTCACAAATTTTGCGGACCGAAAGGATGCGGTTTTCTCGTCGTGCCAAAAAGCGCAGATGATTTTCGGGGCTTGGTCGGCGGCGAACAGGAAAACGGAATGCGGGCCGGCACAGTCGATTACCCATCGATCGCGGCGCTGATTGTCGCTTTTGAGGAATCGGAAAACCGAATCCGTGATTCCGGCTCGATCGAAACACGCCTGAAATGGCGTCAGAACTTCGAAAAAAAAGTCCAACAGCGCCTGCCAGGAACAAAATTTGTGGGTTCGGAGAGCGAACGGCTCTGGAATACCGTTTTTATGATCGCTCCGAAAGGGAGCAATGACCGCTGGGTTCGCCGGCTCGATCGCGCTGGGTTTGAAGTTTCAACCGGATCGGCCTGTTCGACTCGGAAAAACGAACCTTCGCAGACACTCGGTGCGATCGGTTTTTCCGCAGAAGAAAGCCGACGAGCCGTAAGAATCAGTTCAGGCTGGGAAACGACGGAGACCGATTGGAATGCGCTCGCAGACGCGCTCGAATCGATTTACAACGAGATGATGAGCGATTCCGCCGGAACGGCGGTTATTCAACTTTAAGCCTGCTGGACTCGTTTACGAAGAAATCGTCGACTGCAACCGAGAGATCGACGAGATAGTCGTCGCCTTTCGGATGTTCGGTCAGAGCAACCAAAATGTAATGGCGATCCGGCCCGATGATGATCGCGGAATCGTGAAGCCAATTTTTCCACGATCCCCATTTCCGCAATAACTGAACATCGCGATCTGCTAGTCCTTTCACGAATTTGATATCGTCGTGCTCGATTCCGGGAGCGGCAAAAATTTCTTTCATTCGCTCGGAAACTTCCGGAGAAACGAGTTTTCCCTGTTCGAGTAACAGATAAAATCGAAGCAACTGTCGAACTGTCGCGCCATGTGAATTGTCGCCGACCGGATCTCCGTAACGTTCCTCACCCCGCCCATAATGTTTGCCGACCCAAAGTCCACCGCCCTTTTCCGCATCGTAGAAATCGTACGAATCGAGAACTTTTTGAATCTCTTTCAAGCCAAGCTCCCGCGAAAAATGAGCCGCCCATTCGTTGCTCGAGACTTTTGTCATCAGTTCGAGTCGATGGCGCGTTTCCGGATCGAGTTCGTTCACCGCATCCGGTTTTAGCTGAAAGTAAGCAAGCAGAATTCCGATTTTCGGCACGCTTGCCGCATATTCGATTCGGTCCGGATCGATCATCGCCAGACGAAGGTTGTTCAGATCAAGAATTCCGACGGCGGTTTTCCCGGAATTGATTTCGTATCGCTCGCGGAGTTTTTGATCGATCGATTCGAGTTCTTTTTGCAGTTCGGTATCGACAGATGTCGTATAATCAAGGGTGTAGTTATTCATCGGGCGATTCGTTGAAGCATCGAGTCTGAATGTGACCGATAGCAGTGCGAGCCAAAAAAGCACTGCGCAAAACCGATTGAGAAAATGAAAACAAAAATCGACAGGGAAAACTTTGATTCGGGTATTCATACCTTAAGAGAATTACTCATTGAGCAAAAAACACGAGCGATTCCGCCTCGTTCGAACTTCGGAAATGTCCTTTTTTTAAAAGTATTACGATTTCTGCTCCTTTTTCCACTGATTTCAACAGCCGCACCGATGGAAATCGAGTGGAGAGAGATTTCCGACAATGCCGGCGGCTCAAAAGGTGCAATCCAACTGCAATCGGGTAAAATTCTTGCCACACGAACCGAATCGAGCGCCGGCGAACTGCGCGTCATCTGCTCTCAAAGCACGGATAATGGGAAATCATGGTCGACTCTTTCCACGATCGTTCAGGAATCCGGAAGGGCCGATCTCGGTGACGGGCATCTTCTCCAGCTTCCTTCCGGAACTCTCCTTTACAGCTACCGCCATCATCGTTTCGCAGAAGATCCCGACCCAATCAATCGATATTCGATCCGCATCGCGATGAGTGAGGATTTCGGGAAAACCTGGAATCCTCATTCGGTTGTCGCGCGCTCGAATCACAATTTCGTCAAAGAGCCGGACGCTTTGCGCGGACTTTGGGCAAGTTTTCTTCTACAGAAAAAGGATGGCACGCTTTTCTGTTTCTATGACGACGAAGAAACGCCCCACAGAAAAGGATTTCACCGTCATCAATGGCTAACAATGAAACAATGGGATCCTGTTATTAAAGAATGGATCAATCCGGTAACCGTTTCCCGCGCGCACGACGAA
>DATGSL010000224.1:0-11732 GCA_035302665.1 Opitutales bacterium
CGGCAATCGGGATAAATTTCGCGATCGCCTGATGGATCGCCGGCATGGGCACCGATCAGAAGATGGGTCGCGCCGACACTTTCCGCATATCCGGCGGCAGCGGCCAACATGATTCCGTTTCGGAATGGAACGACCGTCTGGCGCATATTTTCGGCTTCGTAACGTCCATCCGGAATTTCATTTCCCGAAAGCAGCAGCGCCGATGAGAACAAGTCGCGAATAAAGGAAAGCTCGATCGTTTGATGTGGAATTTTTAGCTTTCGGCAATGGGCCACGGCGAAGGGAAGTTCTCTTTCTCCATGTTTGGCGCCGTAGTTGAAAGAAATTCCTGCGACCACCTCGTGATGCCGGTGAGCCCAGTAAAGACCGACGGTCGAGTCGATTCCCCCACTGCAAAGCACGACCGTGCGGATCAGGTTTTCTTTGATAGGCACTTGCTCTTTTCCCGGATCTTCCATCAGTATAAGTAACGCAATTTTTATGAATTATCGCCTAATTTCCAAACAGGCCGAACTCGATTCATTGCTGCCGGAAATCGAGAATGCTTCTGAAATCGCCCTCGATACCGAAGCAGACAATATGTATCACTATCACAATCGGGTCTGTCTGCTCCAGATCCGATGGGGAAAAACGATCGTGCTCGTCGACACGCTCGCCGACGGGATTGATCTCGATCCGCTTTTTGCCATTCTCGGCAACCAACCACTCGTGATGCACGGAAGCGATTTCGACCTCCGGCTTCTGTCCGGTTGGCGCGGTTTTACAGCCGATTCGCTCTTCGATACGATGCTCGCGGCCCAATTGCTCGGACTGGAAAAAATCGGACTCGGTTCGCTGGTGGAGCATTATTTCGACGTTGATTTGCCAAAAGGCCATCAGAAAAGCGACTGGTCGCAGCGCCCGTTGCCGGAAAAAATGCTCGATTACGCAGCTCAGGATGTCGTCTATCTCTTTGAATTGCGCGATCAAATGGCAGACGAGCTGGAGAAACTCGGTCGGACCGAATGGCATCGTCAGCGCTGCGAGTTGCAGGTCGAGGCGGGAACGACCGGTTTTGCCGGGCGGGACGAAAATTCCTGGCGAATTTCGGGCGCCCGCTTTTTGAAGCCGCTCGGTTTGGCTACTTTGTACGAACTCTGGCACTGGCGCGATGCAACTGCAGAGCGGATCGATCGACCGCATTTTAAGGTCATCAACGACCGCTTTCTGCTCGAAATTGCAAAAGCCGTGGAGACCGGGAAAAAAGATCCGCTTGCTTCGGTTCCGTCCGCACTTTTGCGGCGACACGGAAAAGGAATGGCGCAGGCGGTCGAACGCGGTCGCGCGCGCGATCCGGAGACCTTGCCGCAACCACCAGCTGCACCGAGACGGCAAGCACCGCTTGCGCCCGAGGAGCTGGAACGGCAGGAGGAGATTAAAAACTTTCGCGATAAGCTGGCTGCCGATTTAAAAATCGATGCGAGTCTGATCGCCAACCGATCGACGGTCGCGACTCTCGCGCGCGAACCCGAACAGCTCGATGAAATTCTTCAACCGTGGCAAGCCGATCTCCTTCGTCCATGCAGTTCATTTTCGGCACCGCTCGGAGCGGCTCGCGATCGGTGAGATTTTCCCTGAAAGAAAGAAGGCGAATTTTTAGTTGCCTCCACTTTCGAGGAATCCGATACTCCGGGTTTTAATGAACCCTTTTCCCATTTAAAGAAGACCGATGATCATAAAAAAATTTAGCGTTCTCCTCTTTTCTTTTCTAGCTCTCACTTTTATCACCGGCTGTGTGGCCCATCGCGGTGACAGAAGTTACACAAATGTGGCCGGCGGTCTCTACGAACATCAGGAGAATTCTTACGAGCGCGTTCCCGCAGCGACGATTCCATTGCGGAAAATCGACGTCGATCCTGCCGCGGAATTTTCCGGTAACCGCACTTCGATTCTCTGGGGACTATTCACCTACTACGATTATTAATTTTAAGCGCGAGAGTTCCGCGAATAAAAGACTGCCTCCAACCGGGCAGTCTTTTTTTATTTCTAAATCTGTTATAAAAAGAGCCGATGGAGTCGGTCCGGTCAAAAAACGATGCCGTCAATGTTGCGCGGTTCCTTCCGCAGATGGCGGAGGGGCGGGGAGAGCAGATTGCGTTGCGGATTCCAGCCGGAGAGTTGTCTGACGGACAGATCCGTTACGAAGATTACTCGTTTGCTGAACTGAATCGCGAGGTCGATCGCCGCTGTCACCATCTCGTGAGAAAAGGAATCGTTCGCGGAAGCCGGGTTTTGGTTTTGGTAAAACCGGGCCTTGAGCTAACCGCGCTTTTTTTTGCACTTTTCAAGATCGGAGCGGTGCCGGTTTTGATCGATCCGGGAATGGGTTTGCGCGGTTTTCTTAACTGCGTGCGAACCTCGCAGCCGGACGCGTTGCTCGCGATTCCGGCGGGAATCTGGGTTCGGCGGATTTTTCGAAAACCGTTTCGGTCGGTGAAAGCCGTGGTTCCTGTTCGTTCTGGAAGAATGGTTGAAACGAACGGTGAACCATTTCCGATGGCGGAAACCGGCGGCGACGATCTGGCAGCGATTCTTTTTACCTCTGGTTCAACCGGGCCAGCCAAAGGAGTTTGTTATAAACATCGGATGTTCGAAGCGCAGGTCCGGATGATCCGTTCGGCCTACAAAATCGAGCCGGGAGAAGTCGATTTGCCGATGTTGCCGGTTTTCGCGCTTTTCAATCCGGCCCTCGGAATGACCACGGTGATTCCGGAAATGAATCCGAGCCGGCCGGCCACTGTTGATCCGGCAAAAATTGTTCGGGCGATCGAGCAATGTGGCGTGACAAATTCGTTCGGATCTCCGGTCTTGTGGACGAAAATCGGACGATATTGTCGGGAAAATGAGATCAAATTTCCGACGATGAAACGGATCCTGATGGCCGGCGCCCCGGTTTCGCCGCAGCTAATCCGCGATTTTCAGAAAATCTTGCCGAAAGGCGAAATCCATACGCCATACGGAGCGACCGAATGCCTGCCGGTTACGTCGATATCCGGGCCCGAAATTCTTGAGGAAGCCGAATCGGATCGCGCTGTCGGACGCGGAACTTGCGTAGGGAAACCGTTGCCGGAAGTGGACGTGAAAATTCTTCCGATCTCGGACAAACCGGAAGACGAGGAGTTTTTGAAACGCGAATTGCCAGCCGGTGAAATTGGGGAAATCGTCGTGCGCGGACCGACGGTGACGGAGGCCTACGATCGATTGCCCGAAGCGACAAAAGGAGCGAAAATAATTGCCGCTGACGGGGTTTGGCATCGGATCGGCGACCTCGGTTATTTTGATGAAAAAGGAAAACTCTGGTTTTGCGGCCGCCAGGCCGAACGCGTGGAAACCGATCGTGGAATTCTTTTCACCGACTGCTGCGAATCGATTTTTAATCAACATCGACATGTTTTTCGCACCGCCCTGATCGGACTCGGAGACTGGCCTGCGCAAACTCCCGCGATCGTCGTTGAGCCTGAGAAAGGGTATTTTCCGCGGAGTGCCCAACAGCGGGAAAAGTTTGTTTCCGAATTGAAGGAACTTGGAAAGCAATCCCCGGCCACTACGCGCATCGAGAATTTCTTTTTTCACAAAAACCTCCCCGTCGACGTGCGCCACAACGCAAAAATCCACCGCCGAACGCTCGCGCGAATGTATTCGAAATTCTGAGCGTATTTTCCTTGCGCTCGTGTTTGTTTCGTTGATAATGGGCGGGATGAGTGCCCTAAATATCCTGAAATACTCCGCGGTTTCTTTCTTTTTTGGTATTTTCGCGACGTCGACGATGTCGGCGCAGACGCTTCTTCTTCATTACACATTCGACGAGATCGATGGCGACGCACTTGATTATGGCTCGGCACCGGCGGCCCCGGGAGTTTTTTCGGCACCTGCTACAAGGACCGCATCGACTCCAGGTGGATGGTCCTCCGGCGCGCTGAATGCTGTTGCTGATAATTCCAACGTAAATACAGGTAACGTCGAGAAGCTAAACGGTCTCGCAAGTTTTACTCTCAGTGCATGGATCAATCTGCAGGGAGCTCCGGCGAATGGGAATCGCATCATGGCAAAACAATTGGGTTCCGGGAATTTCGACGGCTTCAGTTTTGCCATGAGCACGCCCACCAGCGGAACGATCGGAGCGGATAATTTTCGTTTAAATCTCGCACTGGGAGGAGAATCAGGGTTCCAGTTCAACTTGAGCGCCGGAAATCTGAATGCGGATAAACGATGGATTTTTGTAGCAGCAACCTATGATGGGGCCGGAAATGTTTCGTTTTATTCAGGTGATGTTGCCCAGGAAGTGGTCTCGCTCGGGGCGCCGGTCGTTTCCGGGGTAGCAAACCCGGGCACGCTTGCCTCCAATACGAACGATTTTCGTGTGGCATCATCGTCGAGTGCGACGATATCCGCACCGATCTGGATCGACGATGTCCGAGTTTACTCGGGCGCCTTGGATGCAGCGCAACTCGAAACGTTGCGTCTCGAAAATATTCCCGAACCTTCCACCTATGCCGCGATTTTTGGCGGCTTGGTTTTGCTCGCTGCCGGGCTGCACCGGTATCGCCGAAACCGCGCGTGACGGTTGCCGACGAAGTTGAATCGCTTTCAAAGCCCGGTGGTTGAACTGCCGGGCTTTTTCGTGTTTGAAAGAACGCATGAGAATTTTGGTAACAGGCGGCGGCGGATTTCTTGGGCGCTATATCGTGAAACGACTTCTCGAACGGGGCGATTCCGTGACAATCCTCGGACGAAAACCGCAGCCCGATCTGGCGGATAAAGGGGTTAAAGTCGTTCAGGCCGATATCGCCGATGAAGCTGCGGTCGTGGAAGCCTGTTGGGGCCAGGATGTTGTCTATCACGTCGCTGCACTCGCAGGAATCTGGGGACCGCGCGAAACTTACTTCCGCGCCAACGTCGTAGGAACGCGAAATGTCCTAAAAGGTTGCAAGGAACAGAAGGTGCGGAAGTTAATTTACACGAGCACTCCGAGCGTTGTTTTTTCCGGTGGTTCCCTGCAAAACGCCGACGAAAGCCAGCCGTATGGCACGCGTTGGCTTTGTCATTATGCGGAAACCAAAGCAATTGCGGAGGCCGAAGTTCTATCTGCGAATTGTCCGGATCTCCGAACGGTTGCCCTACGTCCCCATCTTATCTGGGGACCGGGGGACAATCATCTGATCCCGCGCGTCATTGCCCGAGCCCGAACGGGACGGCTCCGGATCGTCGGTGACGGAAAAAACCGGGTCGATATTACGCATGTAGAAAATGCCGCCGACGCCCATTTGCTGGCGGAAAAAGCGCTCGACGAGCCAGGACGGGCCGACGGCAAGGCTTATTTTTTGGCGCAGGAAGAGCCGATTGTTCTTTGGGAATGGATCAACGATTTACTCAGGCGCCTCGATGTTCCTGTGGTTGAAAAACAGATCTCTTTCGCAGCCGCTTACCGGCTCGGTTCGGTTTTGGAAACCGTTTTTCGCACACTTCGCCTTCGCAACGAGCCGCCGATGACCCGTTTTCTCGCGATCCAGCTTGCGAAAGATCATTTTTTTGACATTTCCGCAGCCCGCCGCGATCTCGACTATCATCCGCGGAAAACGACTGAACAAGGCGTGCGGGAACTCGTCGAAGACCTGAAAAAGGCGAATCGGTTTCCCAACAGCCGCTCGCGTTAACGATGAGGTAAACCGGCAGCCCCCGCAACAGCGAGCAAGGTTGTCGCAATCCCACTGATAACAATAGTTACAACGAGCGTCCGGCTTGTGATCTTTAACAAATCAGGATTGTGCGACCGCTCCGGATCCGCCGATTTTCCTGCAAAGGCCAAGGCGACGGCCATTGCGACTCGCGGTGGATTCGCCATCGCCGCGAAGGAACCGGAAGCATTTGCAATTGCGACCATGCCGAGAATTTCCGATCCAGAACTTTCCGCTAAGGCAAGGACGGTCGACATAAACATCGCGTTAGCTCCGGTATTGGAGCCGGTAAGAATCGATCCGGCAGAGGTGAGAAACGGCCCCGGCGCCGTTCCGGCAAAGGAAACGGCCGATCCAATCGTCTCACTCATTCCGTTCACCGACATCAGCCAACCCATCAGCATAAATCCGGCTGTGGAAAATCCGACCGGGATCCACGCGCGCATGGCATCAGGTAGCTGTTTCCCAAAATTCGACGCCGGCAACACGAGGGGAACAACAAGACAGGCGATCGCGAGCCAGGTTGACGGCGAGACGGCGATTTGTGCAAGGAGATGGTCGTTTCCGCGGAGCAGGAGTCGCGTTGTTAAAATTCCGACTGTCAGAACCGTGTAAGGTGCGAGTGAGCGGAAGAGTTCAGAATCGAAACCGATCTGCTTTCCGCGGCCCCGGAAGATAAAAAGGAGGCCGAAAATAACGATCAGCGATCCGAAAACCCCGGCCGGCGGGGTCCCGATCAGCTTGTTTGCCGCGAGAATACTTGCCCAAAGCGCCACGGCCGTTCCGAAAAGGCGGAAACTGTTGGAAAAATTGCAATCTTTTCGGCAAATCCAGAGCACCGTTCCTGCCGAAATCAGCGTCGGAACGATATTAACGGTGCCGGTCGCGACGCCGAGCGCGTCCAAGTCGAGTCCGGCCAGCGAGGCGGCAACAGCTGTTCCCGGTCCCATCGCGCCCCACGGCACGGCGATCATCCCGAGCAGACCGAGCAGGGTGGCGCGGGGAGCTGGATGGCCGAGCGAAAGCAAGATCGGAACGCCGACGGTGATTCCGATTCCGAAGCCCGTGACCGATTCCGCAAACGGCACGACGCCGAAGACGACAAGAGCTGTGCCCGCCATCCGGGAAGGGGCCGATTGTTCGATAAAATCCGCAATCTGCTTCATCGCTCCGGTGTATTGAAGGAGTCGGGCGAGGATCATTCCAAAAAGCAGAATAGTCAGCACTTCGAAAGTCAGGCCTGCGTAAGGAAGCGCTTTTGCGAAATCCTCCGCTTCGAGCGTAAACGGTCCGGCAACGGTGATCAGCGCAGCCGCGACCAATCCGCCACCTGCGGCTACAACCGGTCCGCGGCGAAATACCAGACACACGATGGCCACGAAAACCGGCATTATCCCGAGGAAAAGCGTCATCATTTCTTTTTAACGGAAAGCTTGTAGCGAATCGAATTGTAAAATCGCACGACGGTCGGTCCGACTGAGGTTCATACCGGAGCCAGAGCCGCAAATTCCCTTGCGGGTCGCCAGATGATCGCCTTTTCTTATTCAGCATAAACAAGATGCTCATTTCGCGCTGACCGACCGGTGCGGGATCCCGAAACCGATGTCCACTCGTTTCTTTACCAACGACCAAAGCAATACACTCCTAAAAAAATTCGAGGGAATTTTTGAACACAATCCGGATCTCGCGCGATTCGACGCATTGGTCGGCTATCTCCGCGCCTCCGGCTACTTCGCCATCCGCCCGCGATTGGTTCATGTGCCGGTCATTCGTATCCTCGTCGGCATCAATGTCGATAACATCCTCGTCGAATACAACAAGAGGGGGCAATTGTTCCTGGCCGATGCAGGAAAGGTTTTGAAGGAATTTCGCGCGAGCTTGATCGCTGATGTTCAGGAGGCGAAATATTCGCGGAAGGTCGAGGCGGGGATTCTTCAGTTTGTTGAAGATGTGGTCGCAAAAAAAGTCGAAATTCGCGCGCACCCGACGAAACGGCTTCATGCGAAAATCTACATTTTCCTTCCGACCGGTTTCAATGAACATAAGCCGGGACATGTCATCACCGGTTCCTCCAATCTCACCGCTTCCGGAATCGGTGCTCGACGGGATGATCAAACGTATGAATTCAACGTTCTCAGTCACGATTACGAGGACGTGAAATTTGCCTCCGCAGAATTCGAAAAACTTTGGGCGGAGTCGGTCCATGTGCTTCCGCGGGATGTTACGGAAGTTACAGAAAGAAGTTTTCTCCGGGAGGACGTCACTCCGTTTGATCTCTATTACAAATTGCTGATCGAATACTTCGGCCAGGCCATCGAATACGATCCGAACAGCGAGACCGATCTTCCGGAGGGATTCATGCGATTGACCTATCAGATGGACGCCGTCACCCAAGGATTTCTCCTTCTTCAAAAGCACGGCGGGTTCTTTTTGTCGGATGTGGTCGGTTTGGGTAAAACCGTCGTCGCGATCCTCATCGCAAAGAAGTTTTTCTATCACAACGGATTTCCTGGTCATCTTTCGGAAACTCTTATTATCGTTCCTCCGGCTCTGAAGGATGGCTGGCGGGAGACGGTCGATAAATTCGAACTGAAGGGCGTCCGGATCATCAGCAACGGAAGCCTTCACAAGATTCGGAATCCGAATAAATACGATCTGGTGATCATCGACGAAGCGCACAAGTTTCGCAACGAAACGGCTTCCTCCTACGACGAACTTCAACGTATTTGCAAAACCCGCACAAATCGCCGTTTCCCAGACGGCAGCTACTATCGGAAACGTGTCATCCTCGTTTCGGCCACTCCGCTAAACAACCGTCCGAACGATATTAAAAACCAGCTCCTCTTGTTTCAGGACGGAAAGGATTCCACGCTCGAAGTACCGAATTTGCAGCGATTTTTTGCCAACCGGCAGAAGGAGTATCAACGGGCGATGAAGGATCTTCCTCCGGAACAGGCCCGCGTCGAAATCCAGCGAATCTACGAACTGATCCGGACTAAAATCGTTACGGAAATCACGATCCGCCGCACTCGCACCGACCTGCGCGAGCATGACGATTACAAGAATGATCTCGAGGCTCAGGGAATAAGATTTCCAAAGGTAAAGCCTCCCGAAAAGATCCTTTATCCGCTCGGTCCTGAATTAGAGGAGCTCTACGATGAAACGCTCGCCGACCTCGACCGCGGTCTGACCTATAATCGCTACCGGGCGATCGGCGCGCTCGTGCCGGAAAAACGGGCTCACTACAAACAAGCCCAGCAAATTTCCTCGCAGCTCGCCCGCATCATGCGGATCTTATTGCTGAAACGACTCGACAGCTCGTTTCACGCTTTTCGGCGTTCATTGACCCGTTTCCGTGACAATACCCGGGCGATGGTCATGATGTTCGAGCGCGGCACGATCTACATTGCTCCCAGCCTCAATGTTTCGGAATACATCATCGAGGATCGCGAAGAGGAATTGGTCGAAAAGATTCTCGCCAGTCAGGAGAACGACCCGACGCTCCAGATTTGCGAGCCGAACGATTTTCAGGAGGATTTTCTTCCGGGTTTGAAAAAGGATTTGGCGATTCTTGATGACCTCGTGCAGCGCTGGGAAGAGGTGGAGGAGGACCCAAAACTCGACGAATTCATCGATCGCTTAAAGACCCAGTTGCTCTCTCCGGAGATCAACCACGCCGCAGCTATCCAGGGAAAACCGAAACTGGTCGTCTTTTCCGAGTCCCGCGAAACCACCGATTACCTTGTGGAGCAGCTCGAAAAACGTGGCTTCGGCAAAGTTCTCGCAATCGATTCGACCACGCGAAAAAGCCTCATGCCGACGGTCCGGGCCAATTTCGACGCAAATGTTCCGCTCGTCGAACAGGAAAACGACTACGAGATCATCATCTCCACCGAAGTTCTTGCCGAAGGCGTCAACCTCCACCGCGCCAATGTCGTCCTGAATTACGACACTCCCTGGAACGCCACGCGCCTGATGCAGCGAATTGGGCGAATCAACCGCATCGGCACGACAGCTCCGAAGGTCCACATTTTCAATTTTTTCCCGACCGCCAAAGTCGATGCCGACATTGAGCTCCGCAAGAAGGCGCTCGTAAAACTCCAGGCGTTCCACTCCGCCCTCGGCGAGGACAGTCAGATCTACTCGACCGACGAGGAGGTCGATAATTTCGGCCTCTTCGACAAAGATTTGGAGGAGGAAAAGGACGAATCGCTGGCCCTGCTCATGGAGTTGCGAAAATTTCGTCAGCAACATCCGGATCGATTTCGCGCGATCCGAAATCTTCCACTCCGCGTTCGAGTCGGACGGAAAGATAAAACCCGCGAAAATGCCACCATTACCTTCGTTCGTAATCGCCGCCGCGACGGTTTTTACTACGTGCATCCCGACGGAACCGTAGAAGAACTTTCCTTCGTCGAAGCGGCCCGCGTCTTCCATGCAAACGCGAAGGAGAAAAGCGTTCCGCTTCCGCTCGGCCACCACGACCAAGTGAACGCCGCATTGACGCATTATCACGAAACTTTGAAATCCGAAGCGGTCCGCGATCAGATCGTCGATAACCAGATCGGCCCGAACGAACGAAAAGCCCTGCAATTCCTCAATATCTTCATCGCTTATCCGGATCTCGCTTCGGACGAGGAAAAAAAGCTTCTCAAAAACGCCCAAACCGCCGTGCGAAAAGCGGCTTTCGCGAAACTCCAGCGCGATCTTGTTAAGCTCGAAAATGCCCAGCGGAAAACACCGCTGAAACCGGCAGTCCTCCTCGATAAGACGCTCGAAATCCTTAACCGCTACGATTTCACCAGCTACGACGACGAATCGGCTGAAGATCTCAACGCCGGACTTTCCGCCGAAGATCTCGAACCGGTGATCATTCTTTCCGAGTCCTTTTCAAATCCCGTTTAATATTTGACCGATGTCCCTCACGATAGCTCCTTCTTTGCAGCAGCGCCTCCATCAGCCGTACCGACGCGACGAATGGCGAAATATCCTCCACGAAATTCTCGACGGTGCCCTTTTTCTCAACGACAGCCCACAGGTGTTGCAAGCCTCTCACGAAAACGTTCGCCAAACTCTCCAGCTCGGTCGGATCAATTTAAGTGACGGGAATTCCGTCGCCTTGCTTGAAGTGGAGACGTCCGATCAGACCAAACTCGCCCGGAACCGTGTCAGCTTGCGCAATTTCGTCGCAAGTTTCATCGACGAAGCCGGAGCGGCCGCCGTTCTCGCGGTTTTCCAGCAACCGGGCTTCTCCGACTGGCGTCTCACCTACGCCTCCCGCCAAACCACGCTCGACGAGGACACTTTTGAAATCACGACCATCGAGACCGCCCCGCGTCGTTTCACATTTCTTCTTGGTCCCGACGAGCCGTGTCGCACTCCTGCAGGACGTCTCGCGATGGTCAGGGAGAAAAAAGAAGATCTGACCCTCACGGAACTCGAAAAGGCGTTTTCCGTCGAAGCGCTTTCAAAGGAGTTTTTCAAAAGATACCACGACCATTACGAACGATTCGTTTCCGAACTCTCATCATTGGAACGAATTGCGGATACGCGCGCCCGTTTCGACGTTGAGACTGAGGAGACCGAGGAAGCTCAGGTAGAAGCGGACAAACCGATTCGCGATTTCGTCAAAAAACTCCTCGGACGTCTTATCTTCCTTCACTTTCTTCAAAAGAAAGGATGGATGCACACAACGGCCGACGCCGAAGATTGGTCAAGTGGTGATCAGGATTTTCTCGAAACCTACTACCGACTTGCGGAGAAGAATGGGCACGCGGATCGGTTTCACTCCGCTTATCTAACACCGCTTTTCTTCAATGCTCTCAATACCGAACGGGAAAACGATCTTTTTTGCCTGAATCTGCCAAACGGAAACAAATTTACCTGTCGAATTCCCTATTTGAACGGCGGATTGTTCGATCCGGAGCCGGAATCGCTCCGTTCTCTCGACCTGCCGCCCCATCTTTTCGCCGACCTTTTCGCCTTCTTTTCCGAATACAATTTCACTATCGACGAACA
>DATGSL010000225.1:0-5987 GCA_035302665.1 Opitutales bacterium
TATTCACGAATCGAGCGGAAGAACTGCGGATTTCGAACAAGGCCATGTGAGAAAGGGTGTGATGCAACTTTTTTTCCTGTATCTTGGTATTTCGGTTGCCGGTTTTATTGCCTTCAAACTTTGCGGAATGTCTTGGTTTGATGCGGTTTGTCACATGTATGCGACCGTTTCGACCGGCGGTTTCAGCACTCGTTCGGCCAGTCTCTCCGCTTTCGAAAGTCCGGCCATTGAGTGGACAACTATTTTTTTCATGCTGCTCGGTGCTACGAACTTTTTTTTCCTCCTTCATCTGGTCCGGGGACAATGGAAACAGGCGAGGAAATTTACGGAGGTGTTTGCTTATTTTTTGATAGCAGCGGGCTCGATCCTCCTATTTTTGGTGTATGTCCATATTCATTCGGGGGGAGGAAACGCGTTGCAATCTCTGCGGGCCGCCGCTTTTCAGGTGGTTTCGATTTCGTCGACGACCGGATTTGCTACAGCCGATTTTAATCAATGGCCGCTTTTCACCAAAATGGGCCTGCTGGCGTTGATGGTGATCGGCGGATGTTCGGCATCGACTGCCGGAGGGATGAAAGTCGTTCGGCTGATTGTCAGCATGCGCGTATCGGTGCAAGCTGTGGAGCGTTCCTTCCGGGCGCATGTGGTTCGTCCGGTAATGATGAATGGGCAACCGCTTGATGAAGCTGCGCGCGACAACATTCTGTCCTATTTGGTGCTGCTGGCGCTCGTTTTTTGGATTAGTTTGCCGCTGTTTGGATTGATGGAAAGCCGTCACAGCCTTGAGGGAGCTGTTTCGGCAGTTGTGGCGACCTTGTTCAATGTTGGGCCTGGTTTTTCGGAATTTGGCCCGACGGAAAACTATGTGGCTTTGCGTGCGCCGACGAAGATCTATCTTAGTTTTCTGATGATTCTCGGTCGAGTGGAGCTTTTTGCGATTCTCGCCTTATTGGTGCCGTCCCTGTGGAAAAAGTTTTCGTGAAGCGGCAACGACCTGGCGGGCGCGTTTACTGTTTCAGGTATTTAACCAAAACGCGGGAGTTTCGGCTGCTTCGTTCGTAGGTAGCCAAGCGGGCCGATGGGAGGACCGATTTATCGGTTTCCTCAAATCCGAGGAGTGAGAAAAAGGCGAAGGTTTGAGTCGAAAGCGCGATCAACCGGTCGGCGCCGCGGCGTTTGGCTTCGAGTTCCGCAAAGGAAACCATTTTCCGGCCGATTCCGAGATCCTGATAGGCCGACATCACGTAGAGCGAAGCAAGTTCCGCGCTGTTGATTTCCGGGTAAAATTGTAGGGCGAGACAAGCGACCGGGTTTTCGTCGATTTCGAAAACATAATAATCGCCGATGTTTCGTTCGATGCTTTGCAGAGTCCGATGAAGAATCTCTTCCCGTTTCACCGCTTGGCGGGTCAGGTTGTAGATCGTGCGGACGTCGCGTCGGCCGGCTCGGCGGATTTGCTGATAATCGTTTCCGTAAATCAGTGTGCCGATCCCTTCGTTTGAAAAAACTTCGGCCAGCAATCCTTCGAAAATCCGGCCGTCGACGAGATGCACGCGCGGCGGTCCTGCCTGGATCGCTTTTACGGCGTGAAGAGCTTTGCTGCGGGCGTTGTCGCTGATCGTTTCGGGATTGCGGTCGAGAATTTTCTCGAGTTCCTCGATCGGAATTTGCCGTTGGATTTCGCCATCGATTTCGAGTCCGGCGAAAGGGCAAAGGTAAATGATTTTCGTGGCTTCCAAGGCGATGGCCAATTCGGTCGCCAGTGCGTCGGAATTGATCCGGAAAGGGCGACCGTGACGGTCGAATGCGATTGGGGAAACAACGGGAATCAGATCGGCGGACATCAGGTGTCGGATCGCATCTTGATCGACCCGTTCGACTTTGCCGGTATGAAGTTGGTCTTTGCCGCGCATAATTCCGACTGGAGTTGCGCGGATGGTGTTGGTGAGGGCGCATTTGAGACCACTTTGTGTCAGGCCCTGCATGACGCGGTGAGAAACGGCGGAGGCGGCTTCGATTGCGAGATCAAGCGTGGTGAGGTCGGTGACTCCGAGTCCGTGCGTGTCGCTGATCGGGAGGCCGCGCGAGACGGAGAGATCGGTCAATTGTTTACCGATTCCGTGGATGAGCACGACGCCGATATGCAAGCTCCGCAAGACAGCGATATCGAGTAGCAGATTCGGCATGTTTTCGTCTGCGAGCACGCTGCCGTCGATCGCGATCACGAAGATCTGATTTCGAAAACGCGGTACGTATTGTAAAATGCCGCGCAGATCGGTCGGATTCATCTGGGTCGATGCAGGAACGGATTTCATCTCTGGTGAACTGTTTAAAACAGCTTAATCAGCCCGAAAAGTCCATCGATTTACGCGATCCTCTGTTGAAAGAAAAATCTCGTAAGTGCCTGGTTCCAGCTGATCGGGTGGGATGATAAAAAGGGTCTGGGTGCGGCTGCCTTTGAGAATCCGTTCCGGTGCTCGCGGCACGATGAGAATCTGATTGGCTTTGTGAAAAACAATCAATTGCGGCGAGCGAAAATCGTCCGGCATTTCCCAAAAAATCCGGGCGATGTAGGGATCGCCGGCTTCGACTTTTTCCGGAGCTTCGATTTTTAAGAGTTGTTCGCCTTGCGCGAGCGAAGGGATTTCGCCCGACCAATCGGCGATGCGCGGATCATCGGGCGAGAGTTTTTCGAACGCGATTTCCCGAATTTCCATTGTGGCCTGTGCTTCGGCTGGAAGATGGTTGAGTTCGGGTGCATCGGCCGGGATTCCGTAAGCGTTGGGAAAAGGCTGCCATCCGACCTGCTGGAGTTCGTGTCCGCTGCGAAGATGCATCGATTCGTACGGAAGGTGGGCTTCGCCTTCTTTGCGGAAACGGATCGTGATGATCGAATATCCAATGACGAAGGCGAGGATGGCCAAAACGACCCATCGCATCGGCCACGGTTTCCGCGGCGAAGATGAATTGCGCTCCTGCATGATTTCCTGTGCTCTTTTAAGAAACCGGTCTTTTGCAAGGAAACCGGTTGTGAACCCGACTATTGATAAAACCTGGAAGAGTTTTTGCAAGAAGATGCCCGTCTGGATCGTGGAGCTTTTCGGAAATACGCAGCTGAACCGTGCGTTTTGGACGTTGAACCTGCTCGTGATGCCATTTTGGTGCGCGATGATTTTTGTGCCGCACAATCGGATCGTTAAAAAAGTCTGTCATCCGTTCGGCGTTCCGGTTCTCTTTTCGTGCGTTTATTTTTACGTGCTCTATTTGTTGGTGACGGTTACCGGTGTGCCTCCATTGGTCGGGTTTGAATTGAAAGCGTTGCGAAAATTTGTGAATCATCCGCTCGTTTTTCTTGTTGTTTGGACCCATTATCTTTCCGTCGATCTTTTTCTTGGAATGACGATTTACCGCGACTCGATCCGCCGGGAGATCCGGATTCCGCTGGAACTTTTGCTCTGCTGGGTCTTTGGGCCGATCGGTTTGCTTGCTTACGGATGTCGCGTCTGCTGGTTGCGAATCACCTTGCGCTAGCCTGAACGATTCATCGGACTGTGCAAAAAACAGAATGAATGATTGAATAAGAAGTAGATAGGTTATTCACTAAAGTCAGCACAATTGGTCCTTCGAATTTTGCCCAATCCTTTCGATCATAAGCGCGAATCGCTGCGTTGCTTTCCTATAATCGGCTTGGTCATGCACCGGAGTGCACTCCCGCGCCGATTCGGATCGCACCTTGCGCTTCATCACTTCTGATCTTCATGAATCATCCAGGCTAGAAAACGATTCCGGTTCTTCCCCGGTTTAAAAAAATTCTCGAGGTTTGCATCTCTTGGAGCTGGCAGGCAGACTTTTGATTTTGTCGATGTTTACCGGAATTGTTCAGGAAAAAGGAAAAGTCATCTCTTTTGACAGGAGTCCGAAGGGATACCGATTGGTGGTTCAGGCGCGGACGGTTCTCGAGGGTTTGGAGGAGGGCGATAGCATCGCGGTCGATGGTTGTTGCCTGACGGCGACGGAATTTGACGAGGAGTCGGTTTCATTCGATCTGCTGGAGGAGACGGTGCGTTTGACCTCTTTTTCGGGATTGGAAGTCGGGAATTCGGTGAATCTCGAGAGCAGTCTTCGCTTCAACGGAAAGATCGGCGGACATTTCGTCACCGGGCATATCGACGATGTTGGGATCGTTGAAAATGCTGAGATGCGCGGCAACGATTTTTATCTTCAGGTTCGTGTGTCGGAAAAGTTTGCGCGCTATCTGATTTACAAAGGAAGCATCGCGATTGCCGGTGTTTCGTTGACGGTTGCCGAAGTGGACGGGGAAAGTTTTGCTGTTTGGCTGATTCCGCACACGCTTGAGAAAACGAATCTCGGCGATCTCCGACCCGGTTCCAAAGTGAATCTCGAATTCGATCTTCTTGGGAAATATGTGGAAAAGTTGCTTGCGGCCGGGCATTTTGGTGGAAGATCGGAGTAATGGTTTTTGAGTCGCAACGAGTCATGAAACGGAAGCTCAACCTTTTAATTGATGAACTCCGTCGCTTGAAGGAAGGAGGCGTAGAGGCGGTCTATGTTTCTGATGACGCTCTGGCGGCTCTGCGAAATCGGATCGGAACGACAAAAATGCCTCCATCGGGCCGATCGCGGATTCGGATCCGGGGAGACGAGGAAGCGGTCCGGGAGCTGACGTCGGCGTTGAAAGAACAGGAACCGGTTCAAAGAGCTTCTACTAAATCGAAAAAACCGAAACTTCCGCCTCCGCCGAAAATCGAACTGCCGGAAGGTGACAAGCAGAGCCGTTGGGAGGCTTTGCGCGAGCAGGTTCTTTCGGATCCGATTTGTATCGGGTCGGAGGAACCGGGTCGAAAAGTTGTTTTTGGAAGCGGTAATCTCGATGCTGACATTTTTTTTATCAATAATGAACCGGGGTTGGAGGAAGAGGAAGCTGATCGGCCGATTGCAGGCGAGGCGGGAGATTTGCTTTCGAAAATCATCGCTGCGATGGGAATTGAGTCGGGCGATGTTTATATAGCAAACATCATGAACTGGCGGCCGCCGGTGCCGAAAGATGTCAGAAAACGGGAACCGACGCCGGAAGAGATCGGGTATTGTCGTCCCTATTTGGAGGCGCAGATCGATTTGGTGAAGCCGAAGGTTTTGGTCGCGCTCGGAAACCGGGTGATTCATGCGCTTTTGGGTGGTGATTCGAAGCGGTTGCAGGAAGTTCGCGGAAATTGGAAGGAATTTCTCGGGACGCCGGTTATGTTGACCTACCATCCGGCCTATCTCGTTCGGAGAAATCGGAATGAGGACAAACGACTTGTTTGGGAAGATCTTTTGAAGGTGATGGAGAAAGTCGGACTTCCGATTTCGGAACGACAGCGCCGCTATTTTTTGCCGAAACGATAAAAACGCCAACCAGCGCGAATAATGATCGCTCTGTAGGGAAAACTGGGTACGCTGATACTCACCTTTTCGCGCGATATTTTTAGTTAGCTTAGGGATTTTCCCTATAGATAGAAATTGCTTTTGGCGTTATACTCTTCGTTTCGAAATGAATACGAGCGGATAGTTTCGGGTTCTGCTTTTACCCTGGTTTTAGTGGCCGCAGTCGATCATTCGATCTTTCTACCATCATGATTTCCCCGCAGTCACCGGACGATAAATCACGACCCGCCCGCTCGGTTTCTGATCAGCGGCTTTCACCAGACGACCCTTTTCGGCGTGCGAATTTACCGGCAATTCAGCCTCGGGAAGAGGAGTTGCAGCAATTGCAGCGGAAGAAGAAGGAATTGGAGGAGGAACTTGCGGCGTTGCGGGTTTCCCATCTCGGATTGAAACTCGAATTGGAGCAGGAGCGCCGCAGAAATGCCTTTTGGGAGGAAAGATTTTTTTCAACTGCCCGAAGTTTAGGCACCTGGTTTGAGCAGGCCGCTTTCCCGATGACCTGTATCGATGGCGATGGGAGGATTATCGAAGCGAACAAAAAG
>DATGSL010000226.1:0-2544 GCA_035302665.1 Opitutales bacterium
GGTGAATCGCGCAACGGCGTCTGTGCCTCCAGCTCTTGCTCGATCCGCCGCGCGAGCGCCACAAGGGTCTCACTCGGCACCTTTCTGCCGGTCTCGATCTGACAAATGTAATTTTTTGAAACCTTTAGTAGCTCCCCCAAATCAGCCTGGGTCAGGCCGAATTGTTTCCGAAGCTTCAGGAAGTCGTATTCTTGACTGGTTTCACTTTTCGTCCGGCGTTTCATTTTTATTTTCAACAATCTATTCTTCCGTTGAAAAACTATTCTCAATTCCTCGGTTTTTCAAAAGGCAACCCACATTAATCGACAAGTTACGCCTTTCCAACATGCAAACCTTCGTTGTCACAGCGGAGGATTTGACTGTGAGAGCGGACATTCGACTCTGCAAAAACAGCCTCCATCGCCGCTCCAACCGCGACAGCCGATTCCGCTGGCGCAACGCAAACTACCGTCGATCCGCTACCGCTCAGCCACCCGGCGTAAGCGCCAGCTGCGACACCTGCCGCGATGGCAGCCTCCGCTCCGGGAAGTTGTGGCAGGCGGTACGGCTGATGGATGAAATCGGTCACCGCTCCACGCAGTTTTTCATATTCGCCTTTTGCAAAAACCGACACCAGATAAGCTAGACTGTTCAAACTTTTGACAACTTCGGAAAAAGCCAGCTCCTCGGGAAGGGTTTTCCGGGAATCGTCGGTCTTTATTTCCAAATCGGGCGAAACAACCGCAAAGAGAAGATCGTCCGGAACATCGATTTTAACTAGATCGACAAATCTTCCGTTTTTCGGATCGGTTCTCGCGACGCAAAAACCTCCGAAAACAGCTGCCACCGCATTGTCCGGATGACCTTCCAGCGCCGTGATAATCCGGGCGATCTCATGTTTATCGAGCGGAAAACCGGCGATCGCATTGAGCCCGCCGATAATCCCAGCCCGTACGGTGACGCTCGAACCGAGACCGCGCGCCGCCGGCACTTCACCCTCAATATCGAAAGTGAACCCAAACGAATCGACACCGGCAGCCGCAAAAAACTTTTCCGCCACCTCCGAGACCATCGCGACTTCCCTACCCTGAACTCGTTGATCTTTACCTACATAACGAATTTCGCTATTCCCCAACTTCTGGAGCGTTACTTCATTATAAAGATCGAAAGCGAGCCCCAATGTATCGAATCCTGGACCGCAATTCGAAGTGCTCGCCGGAACGCGAACCCGATAGGCCGGAAGAGGTTGATTTGATTGGGAGACCGAAGCCTCACCCGGTTCAGAAAATGCAGTCGCCATATAAAAAACGTAACCGCCTCCGGAAAAATCCGTCCGGCTACTGTCGCATTGCTTTGAGGGCACGCTTCATCTCCTGTTCGTGCGCCTTCTTCTTGAGGTCCTCGCGCTTATCGTAAAGTTTTTTACCTCTGCCAAGTCCGATCTCAACTTTGACCAAGCCCTGTTTAAAATAAACCCGCAAAGGAACAATCGTCAGATTTTCCGTATGAACGGCTGTCGCAATCCGATCGAGCTCCCGCCGGTGCAGAAGCAATCGCCTCGGACGATACGGATCGTGATTGTGGACATTGCCGTGCGAATATTCCGCAATGTGCATGTGGTAAAGCGTTAGCCCGTCTTTATCGACCCGCCCGTAGCCTTCTGTTATTTGGGCACGGCCGGCGCGAATCGACTTCACTTCCGTCCCGGTCAAAACGATTCCAGCCTCAAACCGCTCCTCTATAAAATAGTCACGAAATGCGGAGGAATTGCGGATTTCCTTCGGACGGGCAGATTTCTTTTTCTTAGCAGCCACTACTTGAAAAAGCTTTCGAGTCCCCGCCCGTTTTCAAGCTTCAATTCGAATCCGTCCGCAGCTCGTAACTGATCTTCCCCTCGATGACTTCACGAAGAGCAATATCTTCGGGAGCGAGTTTCTCGAGCGATTCAACCAACGGGCGATGAGTCGCCTTCAACTGCTTTACACGACGTGAAGTGACGTTAATCAAAATGTTAGCGTCCGGAATCACTTCCTGAGCGGCTTGTAAATAATCTTCTCTCAAAGGTCTCTCCTGTTCGAATAGTGTGAAGGAACCAAAGTAAAAGGAATTTCTTCGCGGTCAAGCCGTTTACTCGCCTCACGAAATTTCCCAACGATAATGGTATTCCGAAAGCATCTCAGCTCCATCGTCCCGCACCCAGACAACATCCTCGATTCTCGCTCCGCCGATCCCGCGATAATATAGTCCCGGTTCAACCGTCACCACGTGGCCCGCATCCAAAACCGGACCGTTCACCGACAGCCGCGGCGCCTCATGCACTTCCAAACCGAGCCCATGGCCGGTTCCATGAAAAAAACCTTCCGGATCCCCGCCGGAAATCCGCGTCTCATAACCAGCCTCCTTAAAATATTGAACAACTCCGTCGTGAATCGCCGCCCCGGTCGTCCCCGCTTTCACTTCCTTTAATGCCTTTTGCTCCGCCGCCAATACAGTCGCCACCAACTTCTTCTGCTGATCCGAAGCTTTCCCTTTCAAAAAAGTGCGAGTCATATCGCCGTGGTAGCC
>DATGSL010000227.1:0-2570 GCA_035302665.1 Opitutales bacterium
ATACTGGTCCAGGCATCGGTGAGGATATGTTTTCCGTTTGCTTTGAGGATGAGGGAATTTTTCCGTTTGCCGATCGAGCGTAAGTAAAAGCCGAGCGCTCCGTTCAATAATACCGTCACGCCTGTCAGGGCGGTTCCGAGACCGAGGTTGAAGAGTTCGACGCCGGCAATCCATTTGTGAATCGCGTCCTGGATGATAAAGATTGCGGCGAGGACGATCAGCATTCCTTCGGCGCCGGCGGAGAAAAAGCTGATTTTGGCATGTCCGTATGGATGGTTTTCGTCGGCTGGTTTTTGTGATAAGCGAAGGCTGTAGGCGGCGAAACCGACGGCGACGATGTGGACGATTGTTTCGACGGCGTCGGCGAAAATCGCGGCGGATCCGGTGAGAAGATAGGCGCCGAATTTGATGACGAGCATCAGGAAACCGACTCCGAGCGATAGGTTGATCGCCTTGCGCAGATCTTGCTGGTCTTCGGTTTTTGCTGGAATAGCGTTCACGGTATCAAACTATGCGCTTTTCACGGGAAAAGAAACCGGCGAAAAGGGTGTCGGGAATTATTCCGATTCTTCCGTCAATCGGTAGCGGTGTGGCGCACGATCGTTGAAGAAGTTGTCAGACGCATCGTCGCGGACGAATTCAAAGCCGTAAGAAATGCTAAATAATCTGTCCGTTGCCGGTGACGGTGAATTTGTAGCTGCAGAGTTCCTTGAGTCCCATGGGGCCGCGGGCGTGAAGGCGATCGGTGGAGATTCCGATTTCCGCGCCCATTCCGAATTGGAAACCGTCGGTGAAACGGGTGCTGGCATTCCAGTAGACAGCTGCGGAATCGACTCCGGAGAGGAATTTTTGCGCAGCCGTTTCATCGGCTGTGACAATGGCGTCACTGTGCCCGCTTCCGTGTGCGTTGATGTGATCGATTGCGGCTTCGAGGGATGGAGCGACTTTGATTGCGAGAATCGGTGCGAGATATTCCTCGGTCCAGTCGCCGGGCTTGGCTGGCTGGAAGGGAATTTCCGTTTTCCCGAGGATCGCGGCCGCTTTTTCGTCGACCCGTAGCTCGACTTCCTGTTCTGCGAGACTTTGTGCGATTTGTGGCAAAAGATCGGTCGCGATTGTTTCGTGAATCAGCAACGTTTCGGCTGCATTGCAGACGCCGGGACGCTGGCATTTCGAATTGATGGTAATTTCGTTCGCCATTTTCGCGTCGGCGTTTTCGTCGATATAGACATGGCAGACGCCTTCAAAGTGTTTAATAACGGGAATCAGCGAGTTTTCCGCGACGAAACGGATCAGGCCTGCGCCGCCGCGGGGAATGATGCAATGAATGTTGGCATCTTGTTTAAGCATGCAGTTGAGCGCATAGCGGTCGGTCGTCGGGATCAGTTGAACTGCATCGGGCGAGAGGCCGCCCTCTTCGAGTGCGCGTGAAATGAGGGAGGCAAAAATGGTATTGGTGTGAAAAGCTTCCCGGCCGCCGCGAAGAAGGCTGGCGTTGCCTGATTTTAGGCAAAGAACGGCGCAGTCAATCGTCACGTTGGGGCGCGATTCGTAGATGATCCCGATTACGCCGATCGGAACGCGGATTTTGCGGATTTCCAATCCATTTGGGCGAGTAATTGTTTCGATTGTTTCGCCGACCGGGTCATCGAGTTCGCTGACTTGGCGGACGCTGAGGGCGATTTGCTTGAGCCGTTCCGGTGTGATCAGGAGACGGTCGAGCATCGCATCGTTCAGGCCATTTTTTCGTCCATCGGCGAGATCCTTTTCGTTTTCGGCGAGGATCGCGTCTGAACTCTCTTCCAGCAGATCGGCAAGTCCGAGGAGGACCTGATTTTTTTCGTTGGTCGAAGCCTGTGCCAGGCGGAGCGAAGCGGTCCGGGCTTTTTTGGCCATTGTTTCGACAAGCTGCTCAATTTCCCCGTGATTCATGGCGGAATCCTTTCACCGTTTCGGGACTTCTGTCAATGCGGAGAGGTGGGGGGGAGGAAAGGTAAAAGTGAAAAGGCAGAAGGGAAAAGGACAAATTGAAGAAAGCGTTCAACGTTCAACGTCCAGCGTCGAACTCTGAACGGGGAAAAGAGAAATCGATGAAGGTGTGGCATCATCGCTACAAGAAAAGACGAAATCGATGAAGGCGGGGCATCATCGCTACAAGAATCGGGAAAATCGATGAAGGCGTGGCATCATCGCTACAAGAAAAGAGAAATCGATGAGGGCGGGGCATCATCGCTACAAGAGGAGGTAGGAGCGGTCGTCTAGATCTTGTGTCCCTAGAGGTTTTCGTTTCGCTCGAGTTCGATCTCGTATTGATCGAGGGCGCTGATGAGGACTTTGAGGCTGTCGACGGTCGGCGGTTTGACGAGATAGGAGTTTGCGCCGATTTCGTAAGCTGCGGAAATGGCCTCTTCTTCTTTTGAGGCAGTAAGCAGGATCACGATAATCGCGTCGAGATGAGGTTGTTTCCGAAGCCAGGTCAGCACTTCGAGGCCTAGGCGTCCGGCCAAGTGGAGATCGAGAAAAACGAGCGAAGGGAGCGGGAATTTTTCGCGATCCTGATATTTGCCGCG
>DATGSL010000228.1:0-4864 GCA_035302665.1 Opitutales bacterium
TCGCGGATTCGTGCGACAGAGGTGGAGTTGGAGCGGATCGAGCAGGAAGCTTCCTCCGATCTCCTTTTGGCTTGGCAGGATTTGAAATCGCGGCTCGCACAGATCGAGCTTGCGGAATTGAATGTGGAACTTTCCGATGAAGAGCTTCGCTTGGCGCGCTCGCGTTTTGAGGAAGGAGCGGCCGATAATCGGGAACTGATCGAAGCGCAAAATCGGATTGCGGTCGCTCACGACAACCTTGTTGAAGCGATTTTTCGTTATAATTTAAGCCGCCTCGAATATGCGCGAAGCAGGGGGGACGTTCGGTTGCTTTTGGCCGATCAGCAGGTCGGCGACAATTGATTTGGTTTTTTGGGAATCATCATGCTTCCATTGATTTTAGCTTCTGCTTCTCCGCGCCGGGCGGAACTTCTTCTCGATCTGGGAATTGCTTTTACGGTGATTCCTGCGGAGATCGACGAACATTCGGGAGAAGGACTGGGACCGCGCGAGATGGTTGTGCATAATGCGCGCTTGAAGGCGGAAAAAGTTGCGGAACGATTTCCGGATCGGGTCGTTTTGGCTGCGGACACAACGGTTTTTATCGACGGCACGATTTTAAATAAACCGCGCGATCTCGATGAAGCCTTTGAGATGCTTCGGCAGCTTTCGGGCCGGACGCATGTTGTTTATACCGGATTTTGCGTGATCGGACCCGAAGCACCGCATCAGGTTGAAAAAGGGGTCGAAAGTCGGGTGACCTTTAAAAAGCTCGAAGACCGGGATATCGTCGATTATTTTCGGCTGGTCGATCCGCTCGACAAAGCCGGTGCTTACGGCATCCAGCAGGAGACCGATCGGATTGTTGAAAGTTATGAGGGATCGTTGAGCAATATCATCGGTTTGCCGGTGGAGGAAACGAAGCAGGTGTTGCAACAGTTTGGTTTTCTTCAAGATTAAGCCGCAATGGCGAAATCGGAGCGACAGCGGAAGGACCCGACCGGAGATCGCGTAAGGGTGAATCCTGCCCGGATCGCCGGTCTTGACTTGGGAAACCGGGCTCGATTGCGGATAATAGCTTCGGTTGCCGGAACGGTTTTTATTCATCTGATCGCGATTCTCGCACTGCCCGATTCGTTTTGGCCGCCGGTTGTGGTGGAGCCGCGGGTGGAAAGCCAACTTGAAATTGTCCTTGAAGAGCCGGAGGAGCCAGAGGAGCAATTTATAATGACGAATCCGGACGTTCCATCGAATCCGCCGGATGAAACTGACTTTTTCTCGGATCGAGATCAGCAGGCGGCGCAGGAAACGGAGACGGACGAGGGCGATCGGTCGCTTCCGGAAGTCGAAGGAGAGGAACCGGAGCCGACGCAGAATATTGTGGCGGACGAAAATGTGGAGCCGACGGAAGAATGGATCGAATATTTTGAGCACGGATGGGAGACCGATCCGGAGATGAGCGCTTTGCCGGAGCGGTTGATTCCCGGATTTGAGCCGGTGGAAAGCGATGAAGGACTCGAGGTTCCGGTGACCGAAGAGGAAGCGCCCGATTTGGAGGAGGATCCGGTTATCGGAGTGGAGCTTGGAGCAGGTGAGGAAGAAGAATCGCTTGAAATGGTCGATGCGGGGGAGCGGGAGGCGGAGCCGGTTGTTCCGCGTCCGCGTCCGAGATTGCCACAGACTTCGCACAATCTGGTCGGTGAACGTCAGGGAGCTGCGCCTCGCACCGGACCGATCGCTGTCGATGCAAATTTCAGCGAGTACGGTGATTATTTGTCGCGGATGCTCGATGTGATCGTGCGCCAATGGTATTTTCTTGCTTGGGAATCTCTTCCGGCGGGTGAAACGGGAACGGTCGTTTCGGTTTCGTTTTTGGTTGGGGCCGACGGACGAATCCGCGATCTGGAAGTTGTCGAAACGAGCGCCGGATTGATTGCGACGTTGATCTGTCAGGATGCTGTTGAAGCCCGTCAGCCGTATGGAGAGTGGACGCCGGAGATGCGCGAAGTCCTTGGAGAAGAGCAGACGGTGCGAATCCGGTTTCATTATCGTTAAAAGGTTTTTTGCGGAACACTTGAACGAAGGGCCTGGGCGCGCCTAAAGTGGCGGTTGATGAATTTTCCGTTAGGGAATGGAGTTAAATTGTTGAAGGAACATCCGTGCGGCCTCTTTGCGTTTTTCAAGCCGGATGGGCTTTTGTCGCATCCAAATTCGCCGCGGGATCATTCGCGGGCTCTTTTCAAGGCTCCGTATCATGTCGATGAAGAATGTTACGATATCGAGCAGCCGGATGGGAAGCGGTCGAAAATCTGGTTGTTGAACCGGCTCGATTCGGCGACTTCGGGAGTTTTGCTTTGTGCGGATCATCAGGGTGTCGCGGAGGCGGTTCGGCGAAAATTTGCTGAGGATCGTGTGGAGAAAAAATATTTTGCGCTCGTTTTTGGGGTGTTAAAACCGCCCCGTCAGGTTTGGCGGGATCGGCTTCAGGTTTCGCGGAAAAACGGAAAAGTCCGGACTTCTTTTCGCGGAGGACTTTTTGCGGAGACCGAGGCAAACGTTGTTCGGACCTATCCTGGGCGTTATCCGATTTCCTTGTTGGAGCTCCGGCCGAAAACGGGGCGGACCCATCAGTTGCGGGTACAATCGGCGAAACGAAAGGCGCCAATTGTCGGGGATCAGACGTATGGAAATTTTTCGTGGAACCGGGAGTTTGCCAAGGCGACGAGACAAAAAAGGCTTTTTTTACATTCGGCGGAGGTTCGTTTGACCTTTGAGGTCGACGGGCGGGCGGTTGATTTTTTCGCTCGCTCCGAGCTGCCAAAGGAATTCACTCCGTGAGAGATGTTTTACGTCGATAAAAAGGCACTTTGGAGCCGCACCGGGTTGAGTATGCTCGGCGGAATTTTGCTGCTTTGCCTCTTGCTACTGATTTTGACCGATTGTTCGCGACAGCCGAAGTATATCGATCGCGGACGTGTTTGGAAGGTCGTTCAGAAGGAGGCGGAAAAACAGGGACTCGATCCACATGTTGTCTTTGCGATTGTTGCGGCGGAGAGTAGTTTTAATGCGCATGCGAAAAATGGGGATGCTTTCGGTTTGATGCAACTCCGTCCACCGGCGTGGAAAACGGTTTCGAAAAAGCCCCATCGCCGGGCTTGGAACTGGCGGGAAAATATTGTTGTCGGGACCGCTTATCTCGGGCATTTGAAGGAATTTCTGGAGGATCACGGACAGTTTTCGTATCCGATGCTCGCCGCTTGTTATCGTCACGGGCCGTATCGGGTGAAAGGTGTCGGATTTGATCTCGCTGAGTTGCCTCCGCCGCGGAATAAAATTTATCAGGCTCTTCAGCGCGGAGAACGAGCACCGGTTTCACCAAAAGGGTGAGGCTTCTCCCGAAATTGATTCAAACGTTCCGGGAGAAATTGGTCGGTTAAAATTTCCAGAAGATCGGGATGCCGATCATCGAGACGATAAAATAGAGGACGTTCATCGGGATTCCGATTTTGAGGAAATCGCTGAATTTGTATCCGCCGGCTCCGTAGACGTAGGTGTTTGTTTGGTAGCCGATTGGAGTTGCGAAGCTCGCTGAGGCGGCGATCGCGGTGGCGACCATGAATGGGCGCGGATCGACGTTGAGGGCTGTGGCGGTGCCAAATGCGATCGGAAGAATGAGAACAGCGGCGGCATTGTTCGAAATCATCTCCGTCATGAGCGAAGTTAGCAGGTAAATGCACACGAGCATGGCAAATGGTTTCCAGGAATCTGAAACAAAGGCTTCGACGAGCATGATCAGTTTATTGGCGATGTAGAAGGAGGCACCGGTTTCGTGCATCGCTTGTCCCATTGCCAACATGCCGAAGATGACGAAAAGCAGGTTCCACTGAATCGCTGCATATCCAGCTTTCGGCTTCAGGCATCCGGTAATGAAGAGGAAAACACAGCCGACGGTGGCGGAGGCGACGATCGGAATGCCGAAAACCGCGGAGGAGATGATAATCGTGGCGATTGTTGCCAGGACGAGCGGCATCTTTTTCCGCGTATCGTGCGCCGGCACATGTGGCTTATCGAGCAGAAGAATATTTTCGTTCGAGCGCAGGTATTGAACGGCCTCTTCGGTTCCCATCATCAAGAGCGTATCTCCGAATTGGAGGCGCAAAGTGTCGAGCTGCTCGCGGACATTTACGCCTCCGCGGTGGATCGCGACAATCGTCATGCGGAACCGTTGACGGAAATTCAGTTCGCGCATCGTCCGGCCGATTACGGTTGAGTTAGGCGGAATGACCGCTTCGACCAAAAGACCTTCGTGGGCTGCGATTTGCTCAAGTCCGAGTCCGGCCTCCGAGGTGAAGTCGAACCCTTCGATACTTCGCGCGCGAACCATTCCGGATGGGCGGGTTGCGATGACGAGCCGGTCTCCTGCCTGGAGTTTGATTGTTTTTAAGTCTGCCTGAATGGCGACACCGCTGCGGACGACTTCGATGACGCGAAAGCTTGTTTCCTTGAGGATTCCCGATTCCTGGAGAGTTTGGCCAACGAGAGCTGAATCACTTTGTACATAGGCTTCGGCTAGGTATTCCCGTCGTTCGTCCTCGGAGAGCATCGATGTTAAAGTTTCGCGGGAGGGAAGGATCCGCCTCCCGAAAAACATTAGAAAGAGTGCCCCGATTACCAGAAGGGGCACGCCGATTTGCGCCAGCTCAAACATGCGGAGCGGAGGTTGGCCGTGGCTTTCGCCCATTCCGCTGACGAGGATATTGGTGCTGGTTCCGATCAAGGTACAGGTGCCTCCGAAAATCGAGGCATAGGAAAGCGGGATCAGAAGTTTCGAAGCGGGCACTTTCAGGCTTCTCGAAAGTCCGAGGACAACCGGCATAAAAACAAC
>DATGSL010000229.1:0-4908 GCA_035302665.1 Opitutales bacterium
CATCGCCTGCAAACTTCCGACAATCCCGCAAAGCGCACCGATCACGCCCGCCTCGGCACAATTGGGAACCGTCCCAGGCGCCGGCGGTTCCGGAAAAAGACAGCGGTAACAAGGTCCTTCATTCGCCGGATCGAAGAGCGAAACCTGTCCTTCAAAACGGAAAATACTTCCGTAAACCAACGGTTTTTTCGCAAAAAAAGCACTATCGGTATTTAGATAACGTGTTCCAAAATTGTCGGTCCCATCGACGATGATGTCATATTGCTGAAAAAGCTCGAGACTCTGTTCCGGCGTAACTCCTTCCTCGTGCAATTCGACCGCAAGATGAGGATTGAGCGCCGTCAATCTCGCCCGCGCCGATTCGGTTTTCAAAATTCCGATATTGTCCGAATCATGAACGATCTGCCGATGGAGATTGTGCTCCTCGACCCGATCAAAATCGGCGATCCCGATAGTTCCGACACCTGCGCTGGCGAGATAAAGGGAAGCAGGACTTCCGAGTCCGCCGGCACCGATCACCAAAACACGGGCTTTTTTCAACTTTTCCTGTCCCTCAACACCGATTTGAGGAAGGATGATCTGACGGCTGTAACGGGCGATTTCTGAAGGCTGAAGTTTGCTTGAACTCATATTAAAAAGTTTTCCTGTCCGATTTTATCAGGCGTTGCGAAGAACCAATAGACCGGATCGTTAAATCCTTTGTCAATCCCGGCGCGCTTGTTCAATCTTCCGAATATGAAAGATCGTTTTCTCGTGATCATGGCCGGTGGACGTGGTGAGCGGTTTTGGCCTCAGAGCCGTTTGCGCCGCCCCAAACACCTACTCCCTATCGTTGGCAAAAAACCGATGCTGACGCAAACCGTCGAGCGCGCAGATGGCGTCGTTCCTCTCAACAACATCTTTATTATCACCAATCGCGAACAACGCGATGCTGTGATCGAGGCCGTTCCGGGACTTCCCGCAGAAAACGTTGTTGCCGAGCCGGTTGGACGGGATACAGCAGCAGCTGTCGGTCTCGCTTCGACTCTCGTAAAAATGAGAAACCCCGATGCGGTTTTCGGCCTTCTACCGGCGGATCACGTGATTCACGGCGAAAAGGAATTTCGCAAAATTCTTGGAAAAGCCTTCGATGCCGCCGAAAAGGATTCGGTTTTGGTAACGATTGGGATCGAGCCAACAGCTCCGGCAACCGGATACGGTTATATCCAACTCGCCGAATCTGACGCCGACGAAACCGTTTTTCGCGTCAAACGTTTTGTCGAAAAACCCGATCTCGAAACGGCAAAAAGCTACCTGGAATCGGGCGATTATTTCTGGAATGCCGGTATGTTTATCTGGCAGGTCAAAGCGATCGAACAGGCATTTGCCGATCACGCGCCGGAAATCTGCTCCGGAATCTCCGAAATCGAATCGGGTCTGGTCGCAGGGAAAAGCCTCAACGCGGTTCTCGAGGAGGTTTACCCAAAAATTCAGCGCATTTCGATCGATTATGCGGTGATGGAAAAAGCCGCGAATGTCGTGATGGTGAAGGCGACCTTTGACTGGGACGACGTCGGTTCATGGCCGGCTGTGGCGCGACATTTTCCGGCTGACCAAGCGGGAAATGTTACCCGCGGGGATGTTTTGCTCGAAGGCGGAACCGGCAATATCGTCGTTTCAGAAGGCGAACATCTGATCGCTGCCGTCGGCGTGGACGATCTGATTATCATTCACACCAAAGATGCGACGCTCATCTGCCGGAAAGATCAGGCGGAAGAGATCAAAAAAGTCGTCACGAAAATCGGCGACGAGAAAAAATGGCAGCATCTTCTCTGAACGGGTGTCGCAATATCTCGGAATTGATTACGGCGAAAAACGGATCGGACTGAGCTTCGGTGATGATCTCGGTCTTGCGACGCCGCTGCCTGCGGCCGTCGAACCGACAAAAGAGAAACGCCTCGAACATATCGGAGAGGTCATTCGCAATCGGCGGATCACGGCGCTCGTCGTCGGATATCCGTTGAACATGGACGGATCGGCCGGCTTCAAGGCGAAGGAAGTCGATGCTTTCGTGAAAATTTTGAAAGAACGATTTGACCTTCCCGTCCATCTAGTCGACGAACGTTTGACTTCGCACGAAGCCGAACTTCGGCTGCGCGGAAGAAAGAAAAAAGTGACACGGGAATCGGGAATTGTCGATTCGGTGGCTGCCAGCCTGATTTTGCAGGATTTTCTCGATCAGCAGATGCCGCCACTCGAATCAAATCCTTTCGAAGACGATGAAGATTGGGACTGAGCGGGAAGTTTTGGAAAATCCGCGCTGGAAATGCGTCTGCGCCTACGATGGCAAGGAGTTCAGCGGATGGCAGAGCCAACCCGATGCAAAAACAGTGCAGGGAACCATCGAGGACGCTCTTGCGGAAATTTTTCGCGAACCGATCCGAATCCACGGAACTTCGCGAACCGACCGCGGTGTTCATGCCCGCGGAATGGTCTTTCACTTCGACGCCAACTGGAAAGCAACCCCAAGAAAACTCGAATCGGCCCTGCGGCGCCAACTCCCGCACTCGATCCAAGTCGCTCCGATCGAACGCGTAACGGCCGATTTTCACGCCCGGTTTTCCGCGACAACCAAGCAATACCGTTACTTCATCCATGAAGGTTTCGCCGATCCGTTTACCGCAGCTTATTCGTGGTCTTATCCGCGACCGCTCGATACCGAAGCGATGAAAGCGGCCGCAAAAGTTCTGCTCGGCAAACACGATTTCACCTCCTTTGCAGCCTATCCCGGATACGAAATCGAAACTCCGGTCCGCCATTTGCAAAGATTGGACATCGTCCGTGACGGCCCAAAAATCATCATCACCACCGAGGCCGACGGTTTTCTTTATAAAATGGTTCGCAGTCTCGTAGGAGCGCTCGTCGCGGTCGGATCCGGAAAATACGACACCGACCAGATCCGAGCCATTCTCCAGGAACGCAAACGAACAAGCCTCGTCGTTACCGCGCCGCCGCACGGATTATTTCTCGAAAAAGTCTTTTATCCGGAAGCCGGTTTTCAAAAGCGAAAGTTGGAAACAGCCGATCTGGTTTCCCGATAAAATTGTTCCGAATAAGATCGGCTCTCTCCTGCGAAAAGTTGCCGAACGGATAAAAATCGTTGCAACGCCGGATCTTACTTAAAGGATCGAGCGCTGAAACGTTTTTATCGATGGGTGAAATTTCCTACGGCTGGCTTTCCATTCTTCCTCCTCTGATCGCAATCGCGCTGGCGATTCTCTCCAGACAGGTCGTCATTTCCCTTCTCGCCGGAGTTTGGGCCGGATGGATCATTCTTGCAGATGGGAATATTCTGATCGGAACGCGCGATACGATCGACGCAGTCATCGCCGTTTTCAGCGAACCGTGGCAAACCCGCGTGATTCTTTTCACCCTTCTGATGGGATCGCTCCTGATGTTGATGAGCCGCAGCGCAGGCGTCGACGGTTTCGTCGCCTGGGCACGACGATGGAGCTGGGCAAAGTCGCGAACCGGCGCCCAAGTCATGGCCTGGCTTCTCGGACTCGGGATTTTTATCGAATCGACGATTACTTGCTTGGTCGTCGGCACCATTTCACGTCCTCTCTTCGACCGCTTAAAAATCTCCCGCGAAAAACTCGCCTACATCTGCGATTCGACCTCAGCTCCGGTCTGCATTCTCATTCCCTTCAACAGCTGGGGCGCGCTTATTCTCGGACTTTTGACAACTCAGGCCGCCGCCGGACATCTCGGGGACACCGGCGTCATCAAACTTTTTGTTCAGGCGACGATTTTCAATTTTTACGCGATCGGATCGGTCCTTCTGGTTCTTCTGATCTGCCTGACAGGGCGCGATTTTGGTCCAATGGCCAAAGCTGAAAAACGGGCGCGAACCGAGGGAAAACTTTGGCGCGACGGAGCTCAATTGGTCGTCGATGATTTTGTGGTCACTTCCAAAGCAAAACCGGGACTTCCGCCCCGCTTGCGCAACATGCTCGTTCCGCTCGCGGTTTTAATCGGAATGGTTCCGCTCGGAATCGCGGTAACCGGGATTAGCGGAGCAAGAGCGGAAATCGCGGCCGGCACGCTGACCAATCCGGTTTTTTTCGATTATCTTACCCACGCATCCGGTGCGACGGCAGTTTTGTGGGGCGTGCTCGCAGCTGTCGCTACCTCTGTTCTTCTCCTGCTTTTCCAGCGGGCTTTTTCCGTAAAAGAAATCACAGACCTGATTTTTCAAGGAGCCGGCGGGATGCTGCCACTCTCCGCATTAATGGTTTTTGCCTTTGCGATCGGAATGACGACCGATGCCCTCGGAACAGGACTTTGGGCAGCTGCTGCCGTCGAGCCTTGGCTGCATCCGAAACTGATCGTCCCGACCGTCTTTCTCGTTGCCTGTTCTGTAGCTTTTTCAACCGGCACAAGTTTCGGAACAATGGCGATCATGATCCCGCTCGCCGTTCCACTCGCCGCGGCTTATATCGACGCCGGAGCGATTGTTTCCATGCCGCTGGTTGTCAGCGCGGTTCTGGGTGGAGCCGTTTTCGGAGATCATTGCTCGCCGATCAGCGACACGACGATTGTTTCCTCAATGGCTGCTGCGAGCGACCACATCGACCATGTACGGACACAAATGCCCTACGCGCTCGTGGTCGCCGGAATCACAACGCTCCTCTATCTCGTGATCGGAATGAGCGCATGAATGCAGGATCCCATCAGGCTTTTTTAACAAAACAGGCCTTCAACTTGTAACCGACACCCTCGATTTTGCAGTCGATCTCATGATCGCCGTCGACAAGCCGAATATTTTTGGCTTTCGATCCCGCCTTTAGAACCTGCGATCCGCGAAGTTTCAGATCTCTGGTCAAAAGAATATCGTCGCCATCTTCGAGAACCGTCCCGTGGGCGTCT
>DATGSL010000230.1:0-9366 GCA_035302665.1 Opitutales bacterium
TAGATATAGGTTTCGAGAGTGATATGTCCGGTTTCGCCCAGCGATGTCAGCTGTTCGATGGAGAAGGGTCCCCGGCTTTCGTCCGATTCCGGGTTCCGAATATAATATTCCTGCATGGAGCTTTTAAATGAGAAAACGGGAAAGCGTTTTCAAGTTAATTTGCTGCGAGTGTTAAAGATTGGAAAATGAAAAAACAGGCGAATCATCGGCCGAACCGTTCGAACCGTTTTGGTTACGATCCGGGAAGCTGTCCGCCACGTGATTCCGGACTATTCCAGCCGAGCTTGGTCCGCAATACTTTGAAATGAGCGTAATTGAGCGGTTGGACAAGCGGCATTTTCTTCGGCGACATTGCGATCGAGAGCGTTTCGCCGATATTTAGCGAGACCTGACGCTGGCCATCCATCACAACTGCAAGCGGATGATCCGATTTCGTGTTCGTAACTTTTAACTGAACATTTTCGTCAAAAATAACTGTCCGGTTGCTCAACGTGTGCGGACAGATCGGTGTCATCGCGATGATATGTGCATTTGGATGTGTGATCGGACCACCTGCTGAAAGGTTGTAGGCGGTGGAACCGGTCGGCGTGGAAAAAATCAGGCCATCGCAGCTGAAGCGCGTCACCCATTTGTCGTTGGCGAAGACATCGAGCGAGATCAGGCGGGAGGAATGTGCCTCGCGGATCACGATATCGTTGAGGGCGATATTGGCTTTGTCATTTCCGCAATGCAAAACGGCGCGCGGCGAAATATGGAAGGCGCCTTCGAGAATGGAAGGAAATTCATCCCGCGCTTCCTCCGGCGAAAGAATGGTCAGAAATCCGAGAGTGCCTCGATTGACTCCGATTATCGGAACCTGGCCGAGCACGGACTGAACGACAACGCTCAATAAAGTTCCGTCGCCGCCGATCACACAGCAGGCATCGCGGCCTTCGAGAAAATTCTCGGCGACTGGGAAGGTGTCGGTAATCACAACATCGGCGCCAGCGTCGCGGGCGATCGCGATCAGCGATTCCGCAAGTTCGGCGGCACCCGGTTTGTTAGGATTTACGACAAAAGCAAGTTTCCTTAACGGAGGCATTTTCCTAAATTCAGCCGGATGCGACTAAAGTTCAAGGCTTTTGGATTCAGTCGCCGATCTCTTTGCGCAATCCGAGAAGGAATTCCCGGTTACCTTGAGCTCCGCGGATCGGCGAATCGACCTGTCCGATAACCTCTGCATGTGAAAGTTCTTCGCGGGCAAATGTTTCAATTTCCTGGAGAACTCTTTCCTGAATGGCGGCATCTTTGATCACGCCACCGGCACGGTCGACCTCCTTTTTATCGGCTTCAAACTGCGGTTTGACGAGCGCAACCAGATGTCCGCCTTCATCGAGAAAAGGCCAGACCGCTGGCAAGATTCGGCGCAGCGAAATAAACGAAACGTCGATCACGATCAGATCGTAACGATCGCGCGGAAGATCTTCCGCTTTTAAATAACGGGCATTTGTCTTCTCGAGATTCGTTACCCGTGAATCGGCACGAAGTTTGCCGTGAAGCTGGCCGTGTCCGACATCGACGCAAGTCGCCGAAACGGCTCCCCGCTGCAAAGCGCAGTCGGTAAAACCGCCGGTCGATGCCCCGATATCGAGAATGTGGGCGCCTTCGCAGTCGATTTGGAAAGCATCGAGCGCCTGTTCGAGTTTTTCGCCGCCGCGGCCGACGAAACGGGGAGGTTGCACGATCCAGATCGCCGCATCGGGTGCGAGAAGCTTCCCCGGCTTGTCTAAAACTTCAGTGCCGAGCCGGACGCGTCCGCTCAAAATCAGCCCTTTTGCCTGCGAGCGGGAATCGACTTCGCCCCGGGCTGCAAGAAGCTCGTCGAGCCGGATTCTTTGCGGCGGTTTTCTGCGTGTCATTTTCTTTCTCTAAAAACGATTCGATCGAAAATCAGCATCAAAAGAGCCGCGGCTAAAAAAATGAAAATTGGTGGGAGGAAAGCTTGACGAAGTGGGGCAAAGTGGAGTGAAATGGGGAAGGTTGGATTCCCCGGAACGGCCGCCATTGAATGAATGCCTCCGTCAAAGCGATTTATGTCGGACTTTTCCGACACAATCTGGACGCAAAGAACCGTCTGACGATTCCGTCAAAATGGCGCTTTGCGGGCGACGAGGGTGACGTATATCTCGGTCTGCCGCATCCGGACGGATACATCTCAGTTCTGCCTCCTGCGGAAAAAGACCGGCTTTATGACAAGGTTTTGGAAACGAAGATGGGCGATCGAAAGGCGCAGGATTTTATGCACCGATTTTTTGCCGTCGCGCATTCGTTCGGCTGTGACAAGCAAGGGCGCATCAACCTTGATGCCGGTTTGGTTGCGCATGCGGGCCTGACGAAGGAGGCGGTTTTGGTCGGCACGATGAGCCGTTTCGCGATCTGGAGTCCGGAGCGGTGGGATATCATGAATCAGCGGACGGCCGGTGATTCCTTCGGCGATCTCATGCGCGAACTCGATTTTTAACTCACGATTTTCACCTCAGTAAATGTCAAACCAACAGAAAGGAATAGGAATGAAACTCTCGAAAAGGCTGCTTGCTTCCGGAGTGCTCGGCTGTGGCCGGATCCGTCATTATTCTGAGTGGGAAATCGATTCCGTGCCAAGGGAGTCGCGGTTCGGTGCTTCGCCCTTGCTTCGCGAGGCGGCGCAGAGGCGGGCGCGTCCCCCGAAACGACATTTTCTATTTTCCTTTCCTGCAGCGGTGATGGGGCGCATTCGGAAAAAATGACGCGATGGTCCAACGATGCATCAGTTTACCGCTTCAATCCCGAGGTTTCGGGCGGGGCGGCGCATGCAGCGGCTTTCTCTTTAAAAGAAAGGAGCCTGTCGTGAGCTCGCATTTGCCGGTATTGCCGCAGGAGGTTTTGTCTTTGCTCGAGCCAAAAGCCGGGGAGCTTTTTCTCGATGCGACTTTCGGCGGCGGCGGGCACACGCGTTTGTTTCTCGAATCGGGAGTCGATGTGGTGGCGATCGATCGCGATCCGGAGGCTGAAGTTCGCGCCTCTTTATATAAGGAGGAGTGGGGCGACCGTTTCGAGTTTTTCCGTCTTAATTTCGATCAGATCGATCAGTTGCCGCAGGAACGGTTTGACGGAATCTTTCTCGATATCGGGGTTTCCTCTTTTCAACTCGATGAAGCAGAGCGCGGATTTTCTTTCCGGAGCGATGCGCCGGCCGATATGCGAATGGATCCCGATTCTGGAATTCCGGCTTCGCAATGGCTGGAGGAGGCGAGCGAACAGGAGCTGATCGAGGCGGTCCGAAATTACGGAGAAGAGCGCGAGTGGCGGCGGGTCGTCCGGGCCATCATCGCTGCGCGCGGAAGTAGCAAACTCGGGCGAACCGCCAGTTTGGCCGAATTGGTCGCTTCGGCGAAGACGGCGCGGGCGCGGCGCGAGAGTCGGATTCATCCGGCGACGAAGACTTTTCAGGGAATCCGGATTGCGCTCAATGATGAACTCGGTGCGTTAGAACGACTTTTGCCAAAGGCTTTTGCAAAACTCAATCCGGGCGGTCGCCTCGCGGTGATCAGCTTTCATTCCCTCGAAGATCGCATTGTGAAGCGATACTTCCGGCAGCTCTGTGGCCAGCCTGTCGATGCACGCGATCACACTCCGCAGCAACTTCGTGAAAAAGTTGCCGATGCTCTGACCAATCGACCGGTTCGGGCAACGGCGGAGGAGATCGAAAAAAATCCGCGGAGCCGTTCAGCACGGCTGCGCGCAATCCAAAAACTGGAGGTCATTTCTTGAAACGCGGAAAACATCCAACTCATTCCGGTCGGGGCCTTCTCCTGACATTTCTCTTCATCTTTTTCGTCGGCTCTTTCGGCCTGACCACTGTTTGGCTGCGGCAACAAATCGCTGCCAGCGGCGCGAAAACGAGTTCCATGGAACGGCGGCTTGTCGAACTCGAACGTCTCGAAAGTCGGTTGACGGGCGAAATCGCGATCGCTGTCAGTCCCGGTTATCTCGAGGAGCAAAATCAGCGGTTTCGGCTCGGTCTGCGCCGTGCGACCGACGACCAGGTTGTTTATATCGATGGTCCGCAGCAGATCCGTTTTGCTGAAAATCGCTGGGAGCAACTTGTCCGGGTGCCTGAGGAAAAGAGTCTGACCTTCTACTTGTCGGATCCGAATTGACGATGGGACCTGCCTTTACATCCAGTTTTCGCCTCGGCCTCCTTTGTCTGGTCGTCCTCGCGGCTTTTGGGGGAATCGGAACCCGCCTTTATATGCTGCACGTGGTGGAAGCCGGTGAGCTTTCGACGATTATTGAGCAAAACCGTCAGCAGATCGTGGTGAATCCGGCACGACGCGGAAATATTATCGACAGCAAAGGAAATATTCTCGCGACAACCCGGAGCGAAATCGTTCTCGGGGTCGATCCTCAGGTGATTCGGGAAGAGGATCGTGAAAAGTGGCCGGAGCTGGCAAAACTTACGGGGGTGCCTCTTGCGGAGATCGAACGGCTGATGAACCATAGGCAGCGTCCCGGTCGTTCCGGTTTTCCGGAAGATGTTCAGCTCATCCGCTGGAACAAGATTCGCGAAGGTTTCAGTGAAGAGGAATATCAGGAAATCCTTCAGCTCGGGATTCGCGGAGTTTACGGGAATCGACAATTCAACCGTTTTTATCCCGGAGGCGAAACGGCTGCTCATCTGGTCGGTTACGTAAATCGTGAAGAGAGTGCCGTGACCGGTGTCGAACGGGCGATGGATTTTTATCTCCGCGGACAAGATGGCTGGCTGGAATCGGAGCGGGATGGTCGTCGCCAGGAGTTGGCGCAATTCCGCAGCCGTGAGGTTCGGGCATCGGACGGTTTGCATGTGCAATTAACGCTCGATGTCGTTGTTCAGCACATGGTTGAGGAGGAGCTTCGGCGGTTAGTCGAGGAGTTTGATCCGCAGGGAGCGACGATCATCGTGAGTGAACCGGAAACCGGTTACATTCTCGGACTCGGAAATTATCCGACGTATGATCTAAATGAATACAATAAAGTTCCGCTTGAGAATCAGAGAAATCGGGCGGTAACCGACGTTCTTGAACCGGGATCGACTTTTAAAATCGTTCCGGTTGCCGGTGCTTTGAACGAAAGGCTGGTTCGGGAGGATACGGTTTTTGATCGTAATATCACGCGGATTCCTGTCGGGGATCGAATGGTGCCCTTGCCGCGGGACCATCGGCCGTATGGCGAACTTACGGTTGGTGAAATCGTTATGAAATCGAGCAATATCGGCGTCGCGCATCTCGGTGTCGCGCTCGGTTCGCATCGTCTTCGCAAGTACGCGGCTGATTTCGGATTCGGTGAGAGCACCGGATTTTTGATCGGAGGTGAGGTTTCCGGAACGTTGCACGAGGTGCGAAATTGGGATGGTTTGACGATCACCCGTTTGCCGATGGGACATGCGGTCAGTGCGACGCCGTTGCAAATTCATTCGGCGATGGGTGCCGTTGCCAATTCCGGGATTTTGATGCGGCCGCAGGTGGTTCGGCGGGCGTTGAACAACGACGGAGAGACGGTTGTTTCGTTTCCGCCGGTTGCGAAACGCCGGGTAATTTCAACTCCGGTTGCGCGAAAACTTTCCGGAATGTTGGTCAATGTCACCGGGCCGGAAGGAACTGCTTCGCGGGCGGCGATTCCCGGTTTTCAGGTTGCCGGAAAAACCGGAACGACGCAGAAAATTGTCAACGGCCGTTATTCAAACCGTCATCACGTGGCGAGTTTTACCGGTTTTTTCCCGGCCTCCCAGCCCCGGGTCATCATCACGGTCATTGTCGATGAACCGAAGGGACCGAGTGCTTATGGGGGGATTGTTGCTGCTCCGGCTTTTCAGCGAATTGGAGAAAAATTGATTCAATATCTCGGAATCGCGCCGGTTTCCGAGGAAGAACCGTATCTGGCTTTGGAGGGACGTTCCCATGATTCAGCAGGCTCCGGGTTATAATCTAACATTGAGTAGAAAGCCGGCCCGAATCGCTACCGGAGCGCGGACGATTCAGCGGCCCGATACCGGTCGGACGGATAAAAGACGCCTTCCTACTCTGGCGAATCTTTGTGCTGGAATCGATATGATCGCGGTGCAGGGAAGTCTCGATTGCGGGATTGCCGATCTTTGCCTCGACAGCCGGTATGTGTCGCGTTCGGCGCTTTTCTTTGCGCTGCCGGGGGATCGCATGGATGGGAGTTATTATATCCATGATGCGATCGATCGCGGGGCTGTTGCGGTGATTACGGAGCGGTCGGGATTGCATCATCCGCGCGCGACTTTTATTCAGGTGGCCGATGCGCGGGCAGCGATGGCGGAGATTGCCAAGCAATTTTATAAATTTTCGGTCACCTCGCCTGCGTTGATTGGGATTGCTGGCACGTATGGAAAAACCTGTGTGTCCCACTTGTTGCAGCATTTGCTCGATCACGGGAAGGAGCCGGTCGGTTTGTTCAGTTCGATTCATTACGATCTCGGCTCGCGAATTGTGCCGTCGTATCGGACGACTCCGGAAGCGATCGATTTGTATGGAATGCTCGCTCAGATGAAGGAAAGCGGGTGCAGGCGCGCTGTTCTGGAAATCAGCGAGCGCGGAATTGCGCAAAGGCGATTGACCGGGTTGCCGCTCGATGTCGCGGTTTTTTTGAATCACGATCCCGATTCGGCTGTTTCTTTTGAGAAGGTTTCTGATCTCTTTACTGGTCGATTGGGAAAACTTCCGAGCGCGGTTGCGCTGAATCTCGATGATCGTTACGGAGAGGAGTTGCTCGCGCAGATTCCTGAGGAGATTTTGGCGGTTACTTTTGGGCGTAACCGGCATGCTGATGTTCGGGCGACCGATATTATCGAGGGTGATGGAGGTGCGATTGTCCGGCTCGTCTGGCCGGAAGGAACCGCGCGTGTCCGGATGCGGCAGCTCGGATGTTTTGCGATTCAGAATTTGCTTGCGGCGGTGGCTGCGGCGCATGCGGCCGGCGTCGATTTAAATGTGGTTTTGCCGAATGTTTTGAGTTTTCAAGGAACGCCCGGACGATTTGAGGAAATTGGAGAAGGTGGACCGTTCCGAATCTTTGTTGATGCGGCAAAAACACCTGGCTCGATTCGCCATGCGTTGCGGGCCGCGCGTGAGATTTGCGACGGACGCCTGCTGACGGTTTTTGGTTGTGCGGGAAATACATCGGAAGCTTGGCGGGCCTCAATTGTTCAAGCGGTGCAGGAGGAAAGCGATTTTTCGTGGGGAACGGCTCACAATCCCGGAAACGAACCGTTGGGGAGAATTTTTGCGGAGATGCGTGAAGGCGTAACCGATTCGGACTCGCTGGTTTTCGTCGATGATCGCCGCCGTGCGATTGCTTTAGCGCTCGACACGGCCGGGACCGGTGATGTTTTGGTTCTTCTCGGGAAGGGGAATGAGGCTTTTCAATCGCTGGGAGATGTGGCGTACCCGTTTGATGATCGGTTGGTGGCCCGGGAACTTCTGGCGCTGAGAGAAGTGGCACTCACTACAATTTGAAACGACATTGGAATTTACAGCTGAACAGTTAAAGGAATGGAGCGGCGGAATCTGGACGCGGGAACCTGCGGAACCGATCCGCGGCTTTGCGTTCGATTCCCGTCAGATCGGGCCGGGAGAGCTTTTTGTTTGCTTGAAAACCGATCGGCGCGACGGCCACGATTTTATTGGGAATGCGGCGGCTGCGGGCGCCGGCGCGGCTTTGGTTGCGCGCGAATGTTCGGAAATCGATTTGCCCCAGCTGGTCGTGGCAGATCCGTTGTGTGCTTTTGGAAAAATGGCTGCGGTGCACCGGGAAAACTTTGAAGGTCCTGTCATCGGAGTTACTGGAAGTTGCGGGAAAACTTCTACGAAAGATCTTCTGGCTCTGCTTCTTGGAGAAGCTGGAGAAGTGCACGCGACCGAAGGAAATTTCAATAATCTGATTGGGGTTCCGATGACGCTGCTCGGGCTCGATCCGTCGCGGCACAAGTGTGCGGTGATTGAGGCGGGGATCAATCAGCCCGGGGAAATGGAAAAATTGGCGGCGATGATCCAGCCGACGCATGCGATTGTGACATTGATTGCGCCGGCTCATTTGGAGCAGCTCGGCGATCTCGAAGGTGTGGCGCGGGAGAAATCGATCTTGGTCCGGGATCTGCCCCATTGGGGAGCGGCTATTTTGCCCGCGTCCTGTTTGCTCTACGAGGATTTTTACGATCTGACGGCACCGATTTTTAAGGTGGCGCCTTTGGAAGATGCGGGTGTGGAGGATGCTGATTTGCGGTTCCGGGTTGAGCAGCAGGATTCGCAAACGGTCCTTCATCTCGAATCGGAACGGGTATCGAAGATTTTCAGAACGCGAAAAATCAGTGCGGGAATCGCTGCCAATGCGGCTTTGGCGATTCAAACCGCCTTTTTGTTGGACGTATCGGAAGAGAAAATTCAGGAACGCTTGTCGAATTGGAAACCGAGTTCATTCCGCGGGGAAATCGTTGATTGCGGAGCGAGGCAGTTTTACGTCGATTGTTACAATGCAAATCCGGCGGCGATGGAAGATTCCCTGGAATTTTTCCGGGAGCTTTCGGCTGGATCGGAAGGACGTCTATATGTGATCGGTTGCATGGGAGAGCTCGGGTCGGAGTCGGAGAGTTATCATCGCGACCTGGGACGGAGAATCTGTCTCGACAGCGGGGATCGGATGTTGGTCACGGGCGAGCGGGGAGAAGCGCGGGCTTTCTGTGAAGGATTGTTGGCTGCTGGAAATTCGGCGGATCAGGTTTCGGTTTTTTCGCGGACGGAAGAGATTGAGGCGGATGTCGCTTCGCACCGCGGATTTGTATTTTTAAAAGGAAGTCGTGTTTACGGGCTGGAGAGTTTGTTGGAGAAACCGCTAGCGGGTGAAGGAGGCGAATCATGTTAAGCTATCTCGCGGAGTTAGAGAATTGGTGGGGACCGTTGCGGCTTTTCCGTTACATCACTTTTCGGGCGCTTTTTGCTTCGGGAACCTCGCTTCTGATCGGTTTTGTGATGGCGCCGTGGTTGATCGCGAAACTGAAGGAACTGAGCATCGGACAGGTTTTTCGCGATCAAACGGAAGTTGGCGATCTCGCTGTGCTTCATGCGGATAAGAAAGATACCCCGACGATGGGCGGGTTGTTGATCTATGGATCGGTGACGATCAGCGTGTTGCTGTGGGCGAAACCGAATGTTTGGGTTCTTGTGGCACTTTTTGTTTTCACCGGACTTTGCGCGCTCGGATTTGCCGACGATTATTTGAAGATTTCGCGGAGAAATTCGAAAGGTGTCACCGGTCGGACCAAGTTGATTTGGCAGGTGTCGGTGGCGT
>DATGSL010000231.1:0-4626 GCA_035302665.1 Opitutales bacterium
TCGAGATCAAGGCTGCCGGCGTCCATCCGCCGTTTGCGCAAAGCCGATCCGACCCTCCAAAGATCCCGAACGCCTTGCTGCAGTTTTTTCAGCTCCTTGTCGCTGAGGGAGTTGAGGGCGCGGCCGGTGGCTCCGGTTTGATGGGCAGGCGGAACGGGAATCGCGCGGATTTTCTTCAGGTTATCCTCTTTGAGAAAAGCGAGCGCCTGACCGTAGGTGAGTCGTTTGTTTGAACGGATCGCGCTGTTGGTAAATTCGGTTCCCTTGATTTTCAGGTTGCGGGAAAAAGTAACCAAAACCGATTTTGTCAGCCGGTCTTCATTTTCGACCAAGCTGCAAATGCCGTTGGAGAGCTTTTGGGGAAGCATCGGGACAACTGTTCCGACGAGATAGGTCGAGTTCCCGCGTCTTTTTGCTTCTTTGTCGAGGGATGATTCGGGTTTTACGTAAGCACCGACATCGGCGATATGGATTCCGACTCGGAAATCGCCATCGGGGAGAGTTTCGATGGAAAGGGCGTCGTCGAAATCCTTGGCATCGTCGGGGTCGATCGTGAATGTAAAGAGATCGCGGAGATCGGTGCGTCCTTTGAGATCGCTTTTTCGGACGCGGTTGGGAAGTTGGTCGGCTTCGCGGTCGACGGCTTCCGGGAAATCGGGATCGAGCTCAAAATTACGGAAAATGGCTTTGAGTTCGGCTCCCGGTTCCCGATCTTTTCCGAGAACCTCGATGATTTCGCCTTCCGGGTTGATGTGTCGTTGTTTCCATTCGTGAAGTTTGACGACGACCTTGTCGCCGACCTCGGGAGGCGGCTTCAATTTGGTGGAAGCGGGAGCTGGGACGAAAATATCGGGAATGATTCGCGGATCGTCGGGGACGACAAAGTAAAAGAGGCGGCTTTTTTGGAGGCAACCGGTGATCGTTGTTCGAGCTCTTTCGAGGACGCGGATGACGCGGCCGCTTCGTTCGTCGGGATCGCGGCGGTGACGCGGATGTTTTCGCGGAGTTTCGAGTCGGACGACGACGCGGTCATCGTGGAGAGCGACGCCGGTATCCTCGGCGCGGACAAAAATCGGTGGCGGCACCTTTCCGTCTGCAGTGGGAGATGCGATGACGAGTGCGGAGCCGCGCTGGCGGAACTTGATCTGGCCGCTGACGAGGCCGGCATCTCCGGTGACGACCAGACATGATCGGCGGCTACAAACCACGTCACCATCGCGGATCAGGTCTTCGATGGCATCCGAAAAAAGAGTTCGGTCTTCGCGTTTTTTTGCGAGACGTTTAAGAATTTCTTCTTTTCGTTGGGGAACGTAATCCTTCCTCCTCATATATCGGAGGATTCTTTCGCGCGCCGGCTGGTTATTTCCTTTTGATTTGATCGCTCGTCGCTTACGCATCACAATGACCTTTTATGAGAATTGTCCATGCGGCAAGCGAGATGTTTCCCTTTATCAAAACCGGAGGCCTGGCTGATGTTGTCGGTGCATTGACCGGTTCTCTTGCGGAAATGGGGCATGAGGTCACGGTTTTTCTTCCCGGTTACCGGACGGTTCTCGAATCGGAAGAGCTGAGCGATGCACGCCATCTGCAGTCGCTCGAGATCGAGATGGGAGATCAGGTTTTCCGAGGGGAAGTTCGGACGAAGGAGTTGTCAAAAAATCTGACATTGCACCTGATCTGCCGCGAGGAATTCTTCGATCGGAGTTATCCGTATGGAACTCCCGTACGCGATTACGACGATAATGCGGAGCGATTTTTGTTTTTTTCGAAGTCGGTTGTCGAAGTTTTGGGAGAAAGCCGGTTGAAATACGACGTCCTTCATTCACATGACTGGCAGACGGCGTTGATCCCGTTGTTGCTGCGGTTGGAGGAGCAGCGTCGACGTCAGCTTTTGGCGGCGCGGACATTTTTGACGATTCACAATCTCGCATTTCAGGGGATTTTTTCGATGCGAGTTTTTGATCTGACCGGTTTCCCGGATGAATTGCGAGGGATCGAAGGATTGGAGTTTTACGGGAATATCAATTTTCTAAAAGGTGGAATTCTTTTCGCGGATCGGGTCGGCACGGTGAGTCCGACTTATTGTCGGGAGATTTTGACTCCGGAATTCGGTTGCGGGTTGGAAGGAGTGCTTCGCGCGCAACAGGATAAGTTTTTCCATCGGTTGAATGGGATCGATTCGGAGATTTGGAATCCGGAAACCGATCGTTTTCTTCCGGCGAATTATACTGCGGAGGATTTGGCGGGAAAATCGGTCTGTCAGAAGGAGCTTCTCCGGCAGGTGAAGTTGAAGGCGAAAGGAAAAGGTCCGATTTTTGGGATGATTTGCCGATTTACGGAGCAGAAAGGACTCGAGCTTTTCCGCGGTGCGATCAATCGATTGCTTGAGCGCGATTGTCGGTTGGTTGTTCTTGGGAGCGGTTCGCCGGTTTATGAAGAATGGTTGAAGGGATTGGTGAAGGAAAATCCGGGAAAAATCAGTCTTCATTCTGGGATGAACGAGGAGCTCAGTCATTTGATCGAAGCCGGATCCGATTTTTTTATCATGCCCTCGATCTTCGAGCCGTGTGGGCTGAATCAGATGTATAGCATGCGGTATGGCACGTTGCCGCTTGTCAGCCGAGTCGGAGGACTTGCGGATACGGTGGTTGATCTTGATGAGCGGCCGGATGAAGGGACTGGAATTTCATTTCCGCCGACGGTTGCCGGTTTGAAAGATGGTTTTGATCGAGCCTTTGAGGTTTATTCGGATAAAAAGCGAATGAAGGCGGCGATCCGGCGGGCGATGGAGCAGGATTTTTCGTGGAAAAAGGCAGCGAAAGATTATCAGGAGCTTTACGAGTCCGCCACGTGAGTATTTTGAGGAAATGAGTGCAGCCGCCTCGGAATTCCGGGGCGGCTGCATCGCCTCTCTTGTTGTCTCTCTTTTCCCAACTACTCAACCTCTGGCCTCGCGCCGAAGCGGTTGGATTTCTTCTCGCATTATGCGTCTCCGTTGATTCCCGATGTATTTCTCTCGATCGAACGGTTCTTTTTGTGCAATCCGTTCGGCGGCCTCCTCCCTGACCAGAAAATTCCGATGGAGTCCCGCATTCGCCCGCAGGTTTTTTGGATTTCCTGTGCGAATCCCTCCGGCGGCGATCTCCATCGCGTCGGCATTTGCGGTTTGCCGACAAATTTTTACTCGTTCCTGCATCGTCTTGAAGTGTGACGGCTCACTATAGGGGCAAAGGAGCTGTTGTTCCATCGGGAGCGGCCCTGAAAAGCCGATCGGTGTTTCTTGGAGGCTGGGGAAAAGTCGTTTCCGGTTTGGGGCGACTTGGCGAATTGACACGATTCCGGGAGAAGGTCAAAGAGTTGTGGATGAAAGCGTTCTTGCTGGTTTTTGGGATGATTGTAGCAATGTTAGCGATGGGATCGATTGAAGAGGTTGAAGGAAAAGAGCAGGTGACTGGTTTTTTGGATCAGACCGTTGCGATCGGCGGACATGATTATGATTATGTCGTTTATTTGCCGCGGGAATATGAGGAGCGGGAATCGTGGCCGGTGATCTTGTTTTTGCACGGATTGGGTGAGTCGGGCACCGATGGATTGCGTCAAGTCGGTCAAGGACTTGGGCAAGCGATCTTGCGGGCGCCGGAGCGGTGGCCCTTTGTTGTGATTTTTCCTCAAAAACCGGGCCGGGAGGAATGGGAGAATCATGAGGAAGCGGTGATGGTGATTTTGGAGGAGACTGAGCGGAATTTTCGGGTCGATCCTGAGCGGCGTTATCTGACGGGGCTTTCTCAAGGTGGGCATGGAACGATGGTGTTTGGAGCCAAGTATGCGGATCTTTGGGCTGCGATTGCGCCGATTTGCGGTTATCCGGGAGAGGGCTTTTCGGGAGAAACGTTGCGCGGGATGCCGATTTGGTGCTTTCATGGCGACGCCGATACGGTGGTGCCGGTGGAGCGGTCGGCGGAGTTTGTGAATGCGGTTCGGGAGGCGGGCGCTTCGGTGGAGTTTACGATTTATCCGGGTGTCGGGCACAATTCCTGGGATCGTGCTTACGCGGAGGAAAAACTGCCCGGCTGGTTTTTGTCGCACCGAAAAACGGGGGTTCCGAACGAATAGTTGAACTTGATTGCAGGGCGCGGGCCGGTTTCAGAGGAGTTGACACGCTTTTTCAAGATGCTATTAGTTCGCTATTGTTATGGAAACTGCTGCCTCTTCCCACGTTCTCGTTCTGAATCGACTTTGGCAGGCTGTAAACATTATTGGCTTCGAGCGCACGTTCAGCTTGCTTTGTCAGGACAATGCGCAGGTGATCCATCCGACGGAGGAAAGTTATCAGCTTTTTAATTTGATGGATTGGATCGACTTTTCCCGGGAAAATCCTCCGATGGAAGAAGTTGCAGCGGTGCACACTGTAAATCATCGCATTCGGATGCCCCAGATTATCTTGTTGAATGCGTTTGATAAACTGCCGCAGAAAGAGGTGAAATTTACCCGTAACAACGTTTTTGAGCGGGACAAAGACCAGTGTCAATATTGCGGACGGGTTTTTCCGCGGACGGAGTTGAATCTCGATCATGTGATTCCGCGCGATTATGGCGGGAAGACGAATTGGGAGAATATCGTTTGCTC
>DATGSL010000232.1:0-7664 GCA_035302665.1 Opitutales bacterium
TTCGTGAGCCAGGACTCCTTCAAAGATAGCTGGATTTTCCATCGAAGAAGCGGTGTGGGACAAAACGACGAAACTGCGAATCGTTTCGTCAAACTCGGTATCGTAAATGCGACCGCCGGATCCACCGTCGGGAAAATCTCCTATCCAACGATAGACCTGCCCGCCGAATCCGAGCACGCTGCTTCCGCTGATTTTTCCATAGATGTCGTGAAGTTGAATGCGGAGACGGCGATCGCTCACTTCCAAGTCTCGAGCTGAGGTGCCGAAAGAGACAAGACCGTCGAAACGAAACTTTACGGAAGAGACCTCGCTCCAGGCCGAAAGAGCGCTCTCAACGGCTTGGAGAGCGGTTTCCAGGGAAATACCGGCCGGTAAAAAGTCGGCGTCGACCAAATATCCGATCGGCTCCCCGCGGTCCGGGGTAATCGTGCGGCGGGGAGGAAGGAGGAGACCTTCGGTTTCCGAGGAAGTGATGGTTCGTTCGGGGTCGGCGGGCGATTGAACTCCTCGGGGAGAATAGGAAGTTTTTTGAGATTCTGGAAATCGTTGCCGGAGGCGATCGAGCCGATCCTGATCTGTAAGAGGCGCACTTTCCGGTCCGGCGTACGGACGGAGGAAACCTTTGTCGTCCGTTACGAGAAAGAAAATACGGTCATCGCCGTTCTGGAAAATCGGCACATCGGTGACTGTTTCTCCTCTGTTTTCAAACCTTCCGCCTCGATAGGTTAGAGTGATCCGTCCGGGCGCATCTCCCGAAAAAATTTCGGTTACGCCGATGACCGTATCGCTGTAAATAAACCCGTCAGAACGGTAGGAGGTGGTCGATTCGACCGTGCCACGGATAATGATTTCCGCTTCGCTTGCCTGTTGGTCGATCGTAAGGGGAGCAATCGAGATTGCGAATGAGGGTGGAGCGAGAAAAAAGATAGCCAGAGCAACCGTATGAAGCAGATGGAATCGATGCATCCGCGATTTTTCTCTTTTTCCCGCTTCGAAAGCAAGCTGGAATGGATCAAACGGAATTTTTTACCCGAAAAGAAGATTCGGATTTTCCTCCGCGGCCAAGGTTCTACCGGTTTCCAGGACCGTTTCAAACCGGCCGTTTCTCCATCGGCGAAGTCGATACAATGTCGCAAAAAGAAAATCGGGAACGGCTCCTCCCTGACCTCCAACTACCTCGCCGCCGCGGCGAACATTGTCCATCATCCAGCCGGGCATGCGGAGATGGTATGGATTTCTCTGAACCTCGCCGACATGAAAAGAGAGGGCGGCCAGGAGATCGGCGACATCCTCTTCCGAAGACTCGACCATCAAATTCGGACCTTTCATTTCACCCCAAAATTCTGTTTCGACTGTCCAGCACTCGACATTTCCGAGTTTTTGAAGTGCATCGACGATCAGGTGGTGGGTGCCGATATGGCTCGTATTAAAATCGTCGTCGTGCGGGAAGAAAATGATTTCGGGATTTTGTTCGGAAAGGATTTTGGCAATCTTGTCGACTGATTGTTCCCAGTTTTCCGGATTTTCCTTTTTTCCTTTCAAATTGATATCATCGAGTCCGCTTTTGCCGACCTGAATCAACTCAAATCCGATATAACCGCAGGCGCCCTGCAATTCTTTGAGGCGCGGCTGTTTGCGCTCGCGGTTGCTTCCTTGGGTTACGGCGACATTGATGACCCGCATTTTGCATTCGCGCATCAAGCGGAGAGCGAGGCCGCCGATAATGCATTCGTCATCCGGATGGGGGGCAAAGATCAAAACTCGCGGCGCATCATCGGCCATTTCGGGAGGGGAAAGGTTTGGAAAGCCGCCGAGAGGCAGGGATTTACCCTGCCTCATGAGCTTTCCGAAATCGGCGGTAAATTGACGATACGGATTCATCGTTCTTTTAAAGGGCCGGAAGGCTGGCGGCTGCCATTGCCTGGCCGTGACGTTTTTCCGTCTCTCCGGGAACGTGGAATTTTACTTTTTTCGAAAGTTCGGGGAACTCCTTGTCGAGGACTTCCCGCGCGCAATCGAGGATAATTTCGCCACCGGTTCCGCTCGCGACGCGGCCGAGAACGAGCAGATATTTGAAATCGTAAAATTCAGCGTAGTGCGCGATTGCGTATCCGAAATAGGTTCCGATCGTTTGGTAAATCTTTTTGGCGCGTTCGTCGCCGTCGGCCATCAGTTTTTGGACTTCGACGAGTTTGTCGGGCAGTGACATTTCTTTCGGAAGATCGATGCCGGCTGCTGGAACGAGGCGGGTCAGGCTCTGCTGGGAAAAATAGAGTGCCCCGACACCGGAATCGCCCGACCATTCATCGACCGGTGCCTCCGGATTGTAGTCGATCGGTGCAAAAGCGAGTTCGTTGAGCCAGGAAGTGATATTTCCTTCCGGTGTAACGTAGCCGACTGCTTCGCTGGAACCCATCGCAACGCCGAGGACGGCATCCTCGCCGATCGTCATTGCGCCAGCCAGAGCGGTGACTTCGCCGTCGTTGACCAATTCGAGAGGAACATTCCACTCTTTTTGAATTTCGAGGAAAAGGTTTTTCACACGGCTCTCGAAGAGTTCGGGAGAGACGCCGCGGAAAAGCGAAGCGACTTTGACTTTGTTGCCGACGTAGACACCGGCTGCGCTGCCACCGATCGCATCGACGCGCGGCATATGTTTGGCGGCCGACCGCAGGGCATCCATTACTTGATCAAAATGCCATTGCGGGTCGGTTTGTGGGCGCGGATCCCAGGGAACCTCTTCGCTGTAAACCGGTTCTCCGTCGATCACGGCAGCTGCTTTGCGATCGCTTGCTCCGAGATCGAAACCGATCCGACATCCATCGAGGTGACGGCCGAGTGGAGTTGTTTTTTCAGCTTCGGCAGGAAGTTCGTTTTCTGAAACGAGGATCACTTCGAGTGGCGTTTCGTAAATCCGCTCGCCCATCGTTGTCGCGTCAAAACGGCCGGTCGCTGACTCCTTGTAATGTTTCTGGAGCTGTTCACCGAGTTCCTTCGGGCCGGAAAAGTAGATTTTTGCTCCGCCGCGCGACCAAAGGAGGAATTTGAGAAGGCGTTCGACGAATTGGAAATTCTGTCCGGCTTCCGGGTGATCGGGGGCGAAAACCGAAGTGGAGAAACGGGAGACGGAGTCGGGGGATCGCACAAGAGCCAGATGCACCGGAACCGATTGGCCGCTGGCTTCAACCGCTTCCCGGAAAGCTTTATTGGCCAGGACCGCCGGACGGAAACCATCGTCAAGAGGTGGCTGGATAGCTGGTGCAACAAGTTTCAAACCTGAATGATTCTTCATAGCAAGATAAGCAAAGGAGTAGCGGAAAGAAATTGGGCTCTTCCGCGATTCGGAACCTTTGATTTTCTAGCCGGAACTTCGGCGATGGCAATGCTTTTCTTGTTGCTGGCAGCAGGGTTAAAGGAGTTGCAGAGAGATGATGCGAGAGATGGCCGCGAGGGAGGTCCGGCGATTGAGAAGGATGGGGGCGGCTTTGCGGTCGTTAAAAAGCCGAAGGGACTTTGCAATTATCGCGTAACTCCGGTTAACTTCTGGCTTTCTATGGATATGGTTCAGGAAGGATGCAGGTGGCAAACGTTTGAACAGAAACTGTCGGTTGATTTCGAGTTTCCGGTCATTTTTACACGGGGATTGTTTCAGGAGGAAAATCCGCTTCTAAAAAAGGTTTGTCAGCGTTTGAAGGAGGGCCGGAGGCATCGGGTGCTGGTTTATCTCGACGAAGGTGTCGCCGAGGCTCAGCCGGAGCTGGTCAGCCAAATCCAGTCGTGGTTTTCCGCTTATGAAGAAGAGCTTGAACTCGTTGCGCTTCCCCAGATTGTGCCCGGGGGCGAGGCGGTGAAAAATGATCCGGAACTCGTTTTTGATGTCGTCCGGGTTGCCAAGAAACACAAGCTTTGCCGCCATTCGTTTATCATTGCGATCGGCGGAGGAGCGGTTCTCGACATGGTCGGGCTCGGGGCGGCGCTCTTTCACCGCGGACTCCGTTTGATTCGGGTTCCGACGACGATTCTTGCTCAGAATGATGCCGGTGTCGGAGTGAAAAACGGAATCAATTTCAACGGAATCAAAAATGCGCTCGGCACATTTGCGCCGCCGTTCGCTGTCATCGATGATTTTGATTTTTGGAGAACGCTTTCCGATATCGACTGGATCGGCGGAGTTTCCGAAGCATTTAAAGTTGCGATCATCAAAGATGTGGAATTTTTGAAATATCTCTCGGAAAATGCCGATGGGCTTCGCGAGCGCGATGAGGAGCCGATGGAGGAGGTTGTGCGGAAATGTGCGCTTCTTCATCTCGAACATATTCGGGAAGGTGGAGATCCCTTTGAGCTCGGTCAGGCTCGTCCGCTCGATTTCGGGCATTGGAGCGCGCATCGCTTGGAAACGCTTTCGAAGCACCGGATTCATCACGGCCAGGCTGTTGCAGCGGGGATCGCGATCGATTCGGTTTACGCAAATCTGAAAAATTGGCTCAGCGACGACGAGCTGGAACTGATTTTAAGCGGTTTGGAGGCCTGTGGATTTCCTCTCTGGTATGATGAATTCGAATGGCGAAATGAGCAGGGAGAGCGGGAAATTATTCAGGGATTGGAGGATTTTCGCGAACATCTCGGAGGCGAGTTGACGGTGACTTTTCCGCGCGGCATCGGCGCCAGGCAGGAGGTTTCAGAAATCGATCGGGAATTGTTGGAGGAGGCATTGCAGCGGCTGGCGAGCCGGTAGGAGCTTGCTTTCAGTTCGGGAGCTTTTGAGTTTGCAACGATGATTCTTTCGAAAAATCCGCGAATCGATCTGACCTACTGCATGAACGTTCATCCGGGGCGAAGCTGGGAAGACCAGCGGCGGGCGGTTGAAGAAACCGCGATGCGGGTTCGCGAATCGGTTGCGCCGGGAAAGCCGTTTGGGCTCGGATTGCGGATCGCGAATCGTGCATCGGTGGAGCTGGAAAAAGAGGAAAAGCGGGCGGAAGCTGCGGAGTTTTTTCGCGAAAACAATTGTTATCCTTTTACGATCAACGGCTTTCCTTACGATCATTTTCACGGAACGATGGTGAAGGAGAAGGTTTATCTGCCCGATTGGCAGAGGGAAAACCGCCGTTATTACACGTGCCGGTTGGCGGAGTTGCTCGCTTTTTGGTTGCCGGAAGGAATGGAGGGAAGCATCAGCACCGTTCCCGGTTCATATAAGGAATGGATTCAGTCGAAGGACGAAGTTTCGGCGATGGTATCGAACTTGATCGAAACGGTGCTGGTTCTCGATGAAATTCGCGATCGAACCGGACGGGAAATCCATCTTGGACTGGAGCCGGAGCCCGATTGTTTTTTGGAAACGACGGAGGAGACCGTGCGATTTTTTGAAAACGAGCTCTTTCAATCAGGAGTCGGAATGCTCGCGACCCGAAAGGGAGTTTCGAAATCGGAAGCGGAGACAATTGTTCGTCGGCATCTGGGTGTTTGTTTTGATACGTGTCATTTGGCACTGCAATTCGAGGATTTAGCCGAGTCGTGGAAGAAATTGAAATCGGCCGGAATCCGGATTTCGAAAGTGCAATTGAGCAACGCTCTCGAAGTTCGTTCGGAAAAAGAGAGCTGGGAACGGTTAAAGGATTTCGTGGAGCCGGTTTATCTCCATCAGGTAAAAGGGCAGAAAAGGAACGGCGAGATCGTCGGCTGGTCCGATCTTTCGGATGCTTTGGCGGAATTGCCGAAGCTGGAGGAGGATTTTGAACGTTTACGGGTTCATTTCCATATTCCGCTCTTTTTTGAAGGGACCGAAAAACTGGGAACGACGCAGCCGAGCCTGACACCTGAGTTTTTTAAACTCTTACAAAATGAGAAATCGCTTCACCTTGAAATCGAGACTTATACATACGATGTCCTACCTGAATCGATCCGGTCGGCGACCTTGGTCGAAAGCGTGAGGAAGGAATACGAATGGGTGCTCGAGCGGTTTGACGCTACAATTTAAAATTCGGCGACTGACTCAGGAACTCAAACGGGTTCTTGTAGAGCACTTTATCGATAAATTCCGCGTCGTAACCGCGGCGGCGCATTTCGATCGCCGTTTTCGGCACGGCCAATGGATCGCTGACTCCCCAATCGCAGGCACTGTTCAGCCAGATCCGTTCGTTGCCGTTCATTTCCAGCATGTCGACGGCCCGGGGCGGGGTCGATTTTGACTCCGGATAAATGGTGATTCCCGCCCAGAAACCTTTGTCGAGAACGAGCGATGCCGTGTGTTCCTCGACGTGGTCGATGATGACGCGGCCCGGATCGATCCGCTTGTCGTTCAGCAGCACATCGAGGATGAGACGGGTTCCCTTGAGCTTGTCTTCGAGGTGGGGCGTGTGGACCAGGATCAGCTGGTTGTGAGTCGCGGCAAGATCGATATGTCTTTCGAGAATCGCGAGCTCGTTGCGAGTGTTTTTGTTGAGTCCGATCTCTCCGATTCCGAGAACATTCGGGCGATCAAGGAAATCGGGGATAATGGCGAGAACTTCTTCGGCGAGTTTGAGGTCTTCCGATTCCTTCGGATTCAGGCAAAGCCAGCTGAAGTGAGGGAGGCCGAATTTTGCCGCTCGTTTCGGCTCAAAATCGGTGAGTTGGGAAAAATAATCAAAAAAACCTTCCGCCGATTTGCGGTCGTAACCGGCCCAGAAAGCCGGCTCGCATACGGCCGCGCAGCCGGCGGTGACCATTGCGAGATAATCGTCGGTCGTTCGGCTGACCATATGTCCATGTGGCTCGATGTAGCGCATAATCAATCTTTCTCGGGAAGCGGGGCACCGCAGGCAGACTGGGTGTCAGCTTTCGGGGCTGGTTCGGTCGATTGATCGCTTAACAATTCGAGAATGCGGCGGGCGCGTTCCGGCTTCTCCGAGGTCAAAACCCCGAGCGTTTTTCGGAACGCTTCGATCCGGAAATCAGTGCTGCCGCCATGACGATCGATCCGATCGAGAAACGCGGCTACTTCGACCAGCTTGACGCGGGCATCGAGAAAATCGAGATCGATGAGCTCTTCCGGTGTGATTCTTTGAGATCTCCCTTCGGTCATCTCTTAGTCGAACGTTTTCCGATTTCGCCGGTTCGGCGGCTCATGGAGCTTTTACCCGCATCTGCCGGGATGTGATTTTCCGAGGTCGATTCCCAGCGATCGAGCGTTGATTCCTGAAGGTTGTGTCCGACCTGGACTTTGATGTAATCTTCCGGCGGAAGGAGGTAGGCCGACCGGGTGCCAGTTTGATTTCCTTCAACAATGATCATGCTTTCCAGGGGAGTCCGGGAGTAAACCGTGCCGCCATCGAAACGGCTCGTTCCCGAAGGAACAAGCTCTCCGCCCGCCTGCCGTTTTTCGATGACGCGGTAAGCGGTGTCCCGAATAACAATTTCTTCGCCGTCGGGTCCGATTGTTGTCGCTGCTCCGGATCCGTCTGTGGCGTAGGGGTTTGGTCCCCATTCGGGTTCCCAATAATAGGGATCGACCGCTGTCTCTTCTTCCGGCTTCTCGCAGCCGCTCAGTAAGAGCGCAACGGGAAGAAGCGCGAGAAAAAGGAAGTGGTGGGAGGAAAGTTTCATAAAAGACTAATTTCAAGGATTTGTAGAGGAAAGCAACCGGAAATTCTCAGCTGCATCCAATCGATGCATTCCTGTGG
>DATGSL010000233.1:0-2733 GCA_035302665.1 Opitutales bacterium
CGTCGCCGGGAATGCGCGCTTGTCGCCCATCGGAGCCTCCGCAAACGAATCTCCGGGTCCGACCATCCGCAAAACCTGCTCCCTTCCGGAGGGATTGGAACGAAAAATTTTTAAAACACCGTTCCGAACAACGTAAAACCCGAGATAGGGAGCGTTTTCATGAAAAAGAACCTCGTCTTTCGAAAGGCGTTTCAAGGAACAAACGGCCGCGATCTCGCTTAAATCCTCTCTCGGAACACCGGAGAAAATATTCGACATTTGCAGAGTCAACTCGATCTTGCGCTGTTTTCCCGAATCTCCTTTTGCAAGAGTGCTCATTTCCTAGTGCCGGTTCATCAAGATCATTTTTCCCTGATCAAAGGTTTGGACTGAACCTGCGCCGATTGCGAGCACGATTCCCGATAGGATGAAAGTCGGCCCGTTTATGTCGGACCGACTTTATTCTCATCAAATCTCACACGCGCCGCCTGCACAAGCGACGACTTCCTTCAGGTTCGTTTCGTCGGTCTTTTCCTTCAGCTGAGTGTAATCGACCTTGCGATAGGTCAGACGATTCCATTTCGCGATATCCTCGTCGGTAATAACCTCCTCACGCGGCGCCTGAGCGTAAATCTTGTCGCCGCTCGACGGAAGCAAGGAAACTCCGGTGAAGTATTCGCGGTTCTCCCAAATAAATTTGGCGACCTCATCCCACTCGTCCGGATTTACCGTGCACGTATTCGAAACGTTGTGATGCAGATCAGGCGAATGTTTGTCGTGCGCCCGGCCGGCCTGAACCCAATGCTTTTGCACAAACTTCACGTACTCCAGGAACTGAACCGCGCCGATCTCGCTCCGCAGAATCGCCGTTTCCGGAGCCTGCACCGGGAACATAATGACATCGTCCGTATCCGGTTGATAAACCGAGGCTTCCGTCATGTGCTGATTTTTCTCGCGGAAATGCTGATAAACCGGTTCGGTGCGGTTCGCCTGAACGCGCCGGAAATACCGTTTCGCATGGTGCGGATGAATTCCCGAACCGGTTTCCAGCAACAGCGAGGCGGTTCCTTCCGGTTTCACACAGGTAACGCGTGCAGCCCGTTCGATCTCCAAAGCCGCAGCGACAACGGCATTGGTCCCTTTACAAATCTGCGCGCCCCGTTCGAGAATCCGCGAATTGAGGAATACCTCCGGATTATCGAGAATTCCGCAAATCGACACGCCGAGCAATGCCTCGCGCTCATTCAGGAACTGACTGATCGGCCCGAGATAGGGAATATCCGTGTAACTCGCCTGCAAAGTTCCGATAACGGAAGCAGCAAAACAAGCTTCGTAAAAAGCCTCTTCCGTACCGGCCGCAGCGGCATTGATCGTGCTCAAATTGCACATTTGCCAACCGGAAAGCAAAATCTCGCCATCGAGATCTCCTTCGTAACCGAGCTCCTTCAAGCGGGCTTTGTCCTTTTCGTCCAACGCACCGCGCACAAACGGATTCAGCCCGATTTCGCAACATGGATTGCATCCATAATCGACGTCATCAACGAAGTAAAAACCGGGTTCGCCAAATTCCTTCTGGCTCTCGAAAAGATTCCGGAATTCCTTTTCGTTTCCGGCTTTCCTGTCGATCACCGCCGAATTATTCGACGCGCTCCGTTGCGGATTTTCAGCAAACCAATCGCCGGTTTTCGCGTTCATCATCTCGGTATCGTCCCCCGAGAAAAGACAGATCGTCGCCGAACGCCGAACGCCGCCCGAAAGAACCGCTCGCGCTACATACATGCAAATATCGTAGGCTTCGATCGGACGGAGTTTTCTCCCCGATGCGCCTTCGAGAATTTTCTCCACCTGAGTCAAAGCTCTTTTCAGCGGCAGATGTCCCGGCGCACGACCACCCGATGTCCGCAAATAAGCTCCCCGCGGACGGATTTCCGAATAATTAAATTCGACTTTATAATCGTTTAAATACGACTGAAAAAGCTCATGCAACGCATCGCCCCAACCTTCGATCGTATCCGGAACCGTAAAATGCTTGACCGGCAAATCCATTTCCGCCGTCCGCCGCGGGAAGGTGGGCAAACGATTCACATGATGCTTTTGAACGGAAAAACCGCATCCACATCCAGCGAGCAAAAGATAAAGATATTCGCGGAAAAACTCGATCCGATCGAGCGCACTGAACGAGCAGTTAAACATCCGGGCATTCGCAGCGACAATCGCTTCCCCTCCAAACTGCAACGAACGCATCGAAGGCAGAACCCGCTTTTTCGCAACCGCGTCGAGTGCCTCCGTAATCGCATCGGCGAGCGTTTTATCTCCGAGCAGCTCGGACAGATCTTTTTCGGCGGCAGCCTCGATCTCGCCTTCTTTTTTAAGACGCGAAAGGAGTTCCTTCAGAACCTTCTTCCCTTTTTTCTCTCCGACCTTTTTGAAGTGCATTTCGCGGACCCGATCGGTCGCTTCGACAAAAGTTTCCCGCCGCCCCAATTCCGGACGGTAGCGGGCATATTTCGAAACCGCGATGTAATCACTCAGTCCATTTTCCTTGTGCTGAAGAATCCGAAGATCGGCTTTTTTCCGCCGGTAAAGAATATAGGCTTTTGCAACCTCCCACTCGCCTTCGGCCGCGATCGCTTTTTCGACAGCATCCTGAATCTCTTCGATTGTTGGGAAAATTCCGTCGAGATAAGAGAGCTCGAGAATCTGGCTCACGCGCTGCGTGATGGCGACCGCTTTCAGAAAATCTTCCGCATTCAG
>DATGSL010000234.1:0-8062 GCA_035302665.1 Opitutales bacterium
CTACAACTGTCGCTTATTCGGCATCCATTTCAAGCTCCTTTTCTTTTGAGCCAGTGAAGTAGATTTCAGAGAAAGATTCATTTTGCCATACTTTTATTTGGTGGAGGCGAACGAGTTCAAGGAGTCCGAGAAAGGTTGCGACGAGCATTTGTACGCTTGTTGTTTCCCGATCTTCGAATAATTCGGAAAAGCTGAACGTTTTTTCCGATTCGAGGATTTCGAGAATGAACTCCATCTGGTCGGAAACGGTCACCGATTCGTCCCGGATCTCTCCGATCGTTAATTTCTCAGATAGGCGGCGGAGGACGTTGTTAAAGGCCTGCCAGAGATCGAGTTTGTCGGTTTTTTTGAGCGGCCTTTCGGCGGCTGTGAGCGGTTCTTCTCCTTTGACTTCCCGTGGGTAAAGATCGGTCTGGATCAGTGCGAGTTCTTCAACTTCTCTGGCTGCCTGCTTGAATTTTTGGTATTCCAGGAGTTGATGAACGAGCTCCCACCGCGGGTCAAATTCCTCTTCGTCATCTTCGGCCTCGGCTGCCTGCACATTTTTCGGAAGGAGGGTCCGGCTTTTGATTTCCATCAAGGTCGAAGCCATCACAAAGAATTCTCCGGCAACATCGAGCTGCAGTTTTTCCATTTCGAAAAGCATGTCGAGGTACTGTCGTGTGAGGATTTCGAGCGGAATATCGTAGATATCGATCTCGTGTCGGCGAATGAGGAATAAGAGCAGGTCGAGAGGACCTTCGAAAACAGGCAGCTGAACTGGAAGGAACTTTTTTGTGATCACTTGCGGCGATTAAAAACCGAGGTAAGAAATTCCGAGCGAATATCCGACAGCGCTTTCCCGTTCGGCACCACGGCGGAATTGGACCTGATAGTGCACTTCCCAGGTATTCCCAAGGTTTTGTGAAAGTGTGTATCGTTGATGCGAAAAACGGTGTTCAAGTGCGTCATAATTGAGTTCGGCTCCGACGCGATAGATCTCATTGAGCCGAAGTGTGTAGTCGAGCGTATATTCCTCGAGCCGGTCTTCGAGAAACTCGGTGCCCAAGCGCAGCGACCAGAATCGCGCATCGGTGATGGTAACACCGGTGTTCAATTCGCGCAAATCGGGTTCGTGCGGCGACACGCGGCTTAATGCATCGAAGCGAAACCAGTAAACCGGCGTAAAATGAAGTTCCGCGTGAATGTTTGAAACCAGTTTTTCTTCCGGTCCGCGGGAAAAACGGAGGTCGTTGGCCAGATAAAGCGAAAGTAGATCGACCGAACCGTATTCCGGATGGCGCGTTTGGAAACTGTTATCGATTCCATAACGGAGGGTGTGGATTTCGTCCAATTCGTCGATATTTCGAACCCGGCCGAGATCGATCGGCTCCAGGTGTGTGGCGAAAGCCCGGCGATCGATTTGCGGGATGAATTGCCGTCCGCTGTCGGCCTTCGGCGTAAACCGATATTCGATCCGCGGCTTCACCACATGGCGGATATCATTGATGCCCCAAAGTTCATTTTTATAATCGTAAACGGCAAAGGCGTTCGCTTCGAGATCAGCTCCGATTTCGCCGAGGACTCGCGTGTAGTTATCGCGACCTGCCAAAGCGCGCTGATAATGGGTGATTCGCGTGCCGACTTTTGGGGTAAAAGTCAGCCAATCGGCGATATAGAAGGGCCGGTTGAGTCCGAAATACCAATCGAGTCGATCGCTTCGGACATTGTCATTGAGCGGATCATCTTCCCGCAAAAGCGCCGCACTCAGCTGTGTCTGTTGATAAATACCAGCTCCAAGTTGACGCGGTGGAAGGTCGAAACGGATTTCCGGAAGCCGCTCGGGAACGATCTGGAAATCATTCGGACTGGTCCGCATGAAGGCGGAAATAAAGTAGTCGTCGCCTCGATAAACTCCCTCGACAAACGAATCGGAAAACTGATTTTCGTCGAAATACCGTGGACGGAAATCGCGGATCACCTCCGAATCGCTCCAAAGATCGACCCAAGCCGTGAGGTCGATCCGGTCGCCGATATGATGTTTGTGACGCCATTCTGAAAAATAACGGTCTTCACTGATCGGGCGCTCGAGGCGATCGGTTCCGAGTTCTCCGCTGTCGTTGATGTAACCGCCGCGGAAACCTCCGAGATATCGGTGGTTTTCACTCTTGCTTCCGTAATCAAATCCGGGTCCGACGAGCACTCCGCGTTTGGTGTAGTAGGCGAGTTCAGGCCCGAGAGAAAATTTTGGATGAAATGCGGTCCGAACGCTCAGGTAAGCATAGGCTCCGAGATAGTTGCTGTAACCACCATCCAATGTCGCGGTTGTCGCAACGGCGCCGTCGACGGTCCGCGATACTTTTGGGAAATAAAAAACGGGCACCCGTCCGATGCGCAAGGTGACTTTTTCGGCTTCCAGATGATCGTCTGTGAAATAAGAGACGGAACGGGCGCGGATATTCAGAGAGGCCGGATTCGGATCGCCAAAATAGACCGTTACATCGTCGAGTTCAAAGTGATCGCTTCCGCCCTGGCCGCTTTCTGCTGCCAGAAAATAAGGCGGCTGGCCAAAACGGAGATTTTCGCCGCCTGCGATTTCGTCCAAGGTTTTGTAAAGAACGGAATCGGCGACCAGGCGTGCGTCCGGATGAGTGATTCGGACATCGCCGCGCGCCCGCACCATTTGCTCGCGTTGGCTGAAAATAATATCATTTGCCGTGAGGAGGGAGCCTCTCGATTCCAGGCGCACTTGATCGGCTCCCTGTAGCGAGGCGACCGGGACGATCAACAAGAGACTGTAAACAAGCCCGGCGGGCCTCAGCTTTTTGACGAACACAGGGAATGGAACTAGGGACGGAAGCGGCGCATCACAAGATTCTTTTGCCTGGAAGGTCGTGATCCGGCTGAAATTTTCCGGTACCGACGTATCCATTTTTCCCTAAACCGATCAGCATTCATGAAATTTTTCAGAACATTGGAGCATTCGATTGGTTTGCAAAACGAAGCGGGGGAGGACTTCGGTTTCCAGATGATCGGGCCGAATTTCCGAAAGTAGATCGACGGCTCGGATATCAGTCGGGAGGGATGCGCGATCTGTCGGTTTCCGCCAACGTCCGGAATTGATGTCCGTTGCTTTCTTTGAGGTAGTAAAAATCGCGATTGTTGATCTTAAAATGAATGATCGCCGTTTCTTCCTTCGGGTGCCGGTAAGTTCCATCGTCCGCCACGGGGTGCTTCGTCGGCGAATTTTTTTCGAGCGCACGTTGGAGCAAAGGAAGTTCGTTTTTTTCAAAAGCCTGCCAAACGCGCAGGTTTTCAACGTGAAAATCGGCGTTTTTCGATTCTTCCGCCAGCCGATCGGCAAGTTCCTGATATTTTTGAAGATATACTTGGAGTTCAAGCAGGAACCCGCGGTTTGCTTTTTGCTGATGTCCCGCGCTGTGTTCGTCGAGGTAATTGCGGCCGATATCGCGGAGGTCGCGCTCGATGAATTTTTTGATGTTGCGAATGGAGGCGCGGATTGTTTGAGGCCGGATGGTCCGAAAGCGCCTCCAATAAGAATCCACATATTTGTGGTGATCGGTGAAATAATGTTCCGGATCGGTCACGCGCCGTCCGTAGACATATCGTGCATTTGGCTCGGTGTGGACAAAAGGGTCGGGATATTGGGCCTGAAGCTTCTTCAATTCCGCTTCGGCATCGATGGTTTCGGAGAAAGTTTCCGGTTCTTTTGGATGCAAGACCGCTTCGGCGAGTTCGATCTGTCTTTCAAGAAGTTCGCGGGTCGATTGATCGAGGTTTTTGACGACGAGAATCGTCGGATTTTCGGATAACCAGCGATCGTAACGGGTCGTATCGAGCAATCCGGTAAGCTCCGATCCCGCAAAAGATTTTGCCGGAATGAACGACAATATCGCGGCGAGTGTTAAAAGCAGAGGTAGGTTCGGTCTTTTCATCGGATGTGCTCCTTGTTTTAACCTGTCTCATCCGACAAACCGGCGCAAAGGGTTTTCTGGAAAAGGGCGATGGCAGCACTTCCAGACGTCGCAAAAGAAGAGCGACAGGAATGTCGCCCCACCTTTGACTCAGCCGTGGAGTCGTTTGCGAAACGTATCCATCAAGGTGAGAATTTCCTGGCGGATCAGGAAAAGCTCTTTGCGCGCCGGTTCGATCCATTCCGATTCCTCCGGTATCGATTTGCTCGCTCGGTCAGCGGCTGCGATCGATTGATGAAGCGGCGTAAGGGAGCGCTTGAGGCTGGCGATCATGAATCCGTAGTCTGGATAATCGTCGGCAGCCAGCGCATCCAAAGCTCCGCCAAGCTGGGCGGCAGCGGCACTCGTGCAGGTCAAAAGGGGCAACAAAATGTTTTCGTGCGATTCAAGCAATCCGCGTTCGTCGGCATTTTCAAAAAGCCGGGAAGCGAGTTCGTGTAACCGCTCCGCGAGAGGATGGGGCTCGTCGTTGATCTCACCGATTTCGTCGTCATCGTCCGAATCGAATTCGCCGATTTCCTCACCGGTCGCTTCTTTTACAAATTCGAAAAGTGGATTTTCGAGCGGCAAATCATTTTCCTCGATCAGCCAGTCCCAGCCCATTTCTTCGGCAATCAGGCGGTCGCAATCGGGATCGTCGCGATATTTCTCAAGCGCTTCGAGATATTGATCGCTGATTTTGTCCGATTGGCGCAGAAGTTGCTCCCACTGAAATTCGTCGAGCGGCTCTTCGTCTTCGCCGTCGGTCGAGTCGAGGAGCGATTGTTGGTTCACCAGATTTTGCAAAAACTCCTGGAGGCTTTCCTCGTTTTTCTTCCGTTGCTCTTTTTCCTCCTCGACGTCCATTGACCATTCAGGAGGGGAAACTTCGCATTGGTAGTGAGCCGCTTCGACGACGACCCGGCCATTGGCTTCGCTAAACCATTCGAGATAGATCGAATTGCCGAGTTGGGTCGGGATCGGCTGGTTGTTATTTACTAGATAACTCAGAGTTTCGTGATCGACTGTCGGAACCTGAACCTTCCGCGATGCGGTCATGTCGCCGACGACGCCTTCCTGGTTTGGGTTGAGGGTGACTCTTCCGTTAGGATCGGGATTCGGATTGCGGAATTTCAGGTAACAACCGGCAAGGTCGCTCCAGCAATTTCCTTTTAAACGGAGGTGGATCGGCTCGTCGCTCCCGATCACCCAGATGCGGCCTTCCACCTGGCCGGCTTTTCGATTGTCAATTTCTCCATGTGTGATCTCGTCATGAATTCGCCAAGCCATTTTGAAACTTTTCGCTCCTGATTTTCCTGGTATTGCCGTCTTAAATTCCGTCGGAATCGAGGCCGATTTGATTCATCCAAAACATTGGGAAGACCTTGATAAGTGTCAACCGAAGGGAGGGAATCCTGCGGCCTTTTTCGGGCATTTTGCTATTTCGATTTTGCTTTTCGCAAAGGACTTCGTCTTTCTGGAGCGAGAGTTTGCAACTAATCGACCGTCCATGCTTCAGCTTCTTCGCATACAAAATCTGGCTCTTCTGGATGAAGTTTCTCTCGAGTTTGACGAGGGCTTCACTGCTGTGACGGGTGAAACCGGTGCGGGTAAAAGCATCCTCCTCGGCGCGTTGCGATTATTGAGCGGAGCGCGCGCCGATAAAAGCATCATTCGCCAAGGGGCAGATTTTTGTGAAGTGGAAGCTGCCCTTCATTTTCCCGATCCGAAACCGGTCGACGAAATGTTGGAGGAGATGGGTCTGCCGAGCTGCGAAGAGGGAGTTTTGCTTTTAAAACGGACTCTACCGCGCACGAAGATAGCGCGCGTATCGATCAACGGGAATCTGACAACGCTAGCGAACTTGCAGCGAATCGGCGGGTTGTGGATCGATTTTCATGGTCCGGAAGATCCGCAAAAGCTTTTTCAACCTGGGTTTCAGCTCGATTTGCTCGATCTTTATGCCCAGAACCAGTCGCTTCTCAAAACCTACCGGACCGATTTTAAGGCGTGGAAAAAGTTATTGAACGATCGCGATGAACTGGCGAATGCCGGACGGCTTTCGGCCGACGAGATCGAGTTTTACCGCGGCCAGATCGAAAAAATCGACGAATGTCAGGTTTCGGAAGAGGGAATCGAGGAACTCGAACGCTCCTTTACGCGTGTAACGCAGAGTCAGGAGCTTGTGGAAACAGCTCGAATGTTGGCCGACGGATTGATCGGCGAATCGGGCGTTTTTTCGCAACTGGGGAATTTGCAGCGACTCGCGAACGATCTCGAAGCAATCGATCCGTCGAGCGGAGATGTTCGCGAGCGATTGGTCGCTCTCGTTGTTGAAGCCGAAGATCTCGGGCACGATCTGGAGCGGCTTGTGGGAGAATTCGATTTTGAGCCGCAGGAAATCGAGGAAGTGCATGCGCGAATGAATCTCTGGCTCGAACTTCAGCGACGGATCGGCGGCGGCGTGGAAACGGTTTTGGAAAAACGGGCGGAGTTAGCGCAGCGCCTGGAGCAGCAGGGCGACATCGAAGGAAGTCTGGCGAAGCTCGATCGCGAAATTGGAGTTGCCGAGGAGGCGATGAGAACATCTGCGGAAATCCTTCAGGATGCGCGCAAAAAAGCGGCGAAAGAGCTTTCGAAAAAAGCCTCTGAGGCGATTTGTTCGCTCGGTTTTGAGAAAGCCGGCTTCGATATCGAAGTTGTTTCCGAAAAAGAGCCGACGATTCGCGGCGGAAGTTCGCGCTTTTTGTTTTCACCGAATGCCGGACAGGAACTTGCTCCGCTCGATAAAATCGCATCGAGCGGGGAAATCGCCCGGGTGATGCTCGCGCTTAAAACGATTCTGGCGCGGATCGACCGGACGCCGGTTCTGGTTTTCGATGAAGTCGATGCCAACGTCGGAGGGGAAATCGGCCGGATCGTCGGTTTGCGGATGGCGGAACTCGGTCAACATCATCAGGTTGTCTGTGTAACTCACCTTCCACAAGTCGCTTCGCTGGCGCAATCGCATCTCGTGGTGGAGAAACGTCAGGATGAGCGCCAAACCGATGTCGAAATTCTGTCGGTTCATCAAAACCGGAAGACTCGGATCGGAGAACTTGCGCGCATGCTCGGCGATCGATCGGGGAAATCGGCGCAGGCCCATGCGAAAGAATTGTTGCGCGTTTAACCTGAGCGATTAAACATTTTGCGCAATCGTTTCGATTACAAGCGCGAATCGCTGCATTGCTCTCCGATAATCGGCTTGGTCATGCACCGGAGTGCGCTCCCGCGCCGATTCGGATTGCGCCTTGCGCTTCATCACTTCTGATCTTCATGAATAACCCAAGTTAAGGAGTTGTGTGATTTTCCGTGTCTTTCTTGAAAACCGTGGCCAAGATGGCCGGTTTTAAATGAGTTTCCTGAATCTCGAAAAGAAAAATATCCTCGTGCTCGGCCTGGCAAACCGGAAGAGCGTCGCGTACGCGGTCGGCAAATCGCTGATCGAGGAAGGTGCCAATGTCATTTACAGCGTGCGGACGCCGGAACGCCGCGAATCGGTTTCGAAGCTGGTCGGCGATGCTCCAGTCTATATTTGCGATGTCGAATATCCGGAGCAGATCGAGCGCCTGGCAAAAGAGGTCGGCGAAAAACATGGTCCGATCCACGGAATCGTTCATTCGATCGCTTTCGCCAATTACAGCGATGGATGGAAGCCTTTTTATGAAACCCGCCGGGAAGATTTTTTGCAGGCGACCGGCATTTCTTGCTTTTCGCTTGTGGAAATCGCCCGCGCGTTCAAGCCGTATCTCGATATGAAAGCATCGGTCGTGGCGATTGGTATTTCGTCGCATCTGGTGACTGCGGAAAATTACGGATACATGTCGCCGATCAAGGCGGCTCTCGACGGAGCCGTCCGCTATCTGGCGAAATCGTTCAGCAAGGATACGGAAGTCCGTTTCAACACCGTCAATCCAGCGCTTTTAAAAACGAGTTCTTCGGCCGGAATTCCCGGTTATCTCGAAAGTTATCTTTTTGCTGAAAAAATTACTTTCCGGAAGCGCGCGTTGGAAACTCAGGAGGCCGCAAATGCCGTGCTCTTTTTGCTGAGCGAACGATCGAGCGGCATG
>DATGSL010000235.1:0-4777 GCA_035302665.1 Opitutales bacterium
CGTCTAGCCATCATCGGTCAGATCTTCAACGACGCTGCCGATGTCACTGTCGAACCACAGGTCTCCAGCGATCTCATCAGCTGGGATCCACTGGAGTCAGAACCCGAGATCATCGAGGTAGTCGGCGACATCACGATCATCCGCGTCGTCGACACCGAGACCATCGACGGCAACTCCCGCCGATTCCTCCGACTGAACGTCATCCAAAACTAACCCGTTTTCCAAACGGCCAACCCAGCCGGCCCGGAAGGCTCTCCTTCCGGGCCGGCTTTTTTACCTCCTTTGCCAACTTCCAGAGGGCGACAAGCAAAGGAAAACATCTTGCCTCCGTCCCCCCGCATCTATTCGATTAAATCGTATCAGCGCACAATGTACCGACGAATCAAACAAGTCCGGCGCTGATTCGCACTTTCACACTCAACCCGACAAAAACAACTCCATAAAGGAAACCGAACCAATGAAGATTCGAAAATCCCTCCTGCTCCTTGCATGCTTGGGAGGAAGCACCCTACTCGCGCAAACGCCGCCGCCGATCCTGTTTCAGGACGATTTTGAAACCGCCGAACCGGATGGAACCCCGAGCATCGCTATTTGGGGAGAAAGCACCGAAAATCCAACAGTTTCAAGAGAAACCGAACACCAATGGATTCGCGTGACCGACGAGGATTCCGAAACCTATTTCGGAGAAGCGAACAACAACTACCTGCACTTCTATTCAGATGGCGACTCAAGCACCGGTTCCAACTGGATCAGCACGCAAAACAACCAGTTTGCGGGTTCCAACGTGATCTCGGTTCACTTTGATTTCCATCGGTCTGCCTCGGACGCCAATAATGACCCGAAGCTGCGATTCGGAATAGGCAATCCGATCTTCGGCAACAGTGCCTCGCGCTACACCGTGTATTTTCACAACGATGCCATTTCAGGTGAACCGGTTGCGCAAAATGGACAGGCCCACCATTTTCAGGTTATTTATAATAATACCACGGCACCCGTCACCTATATGGACGGCCAAGCGATCGTAAAACCCGATTCCTATGACGTTTGGATCGACGGTGAGCGCGTCATGACAGATGTCAAATTTGCATGGAACACCTCAGCCAATCCGGTAGGCCTCGGAGAATCTTTGACCTCCATCGGCATCGGAGTATGGGGAACCGCAGATGCGGATTTTCGGATGGACAACCTTGTCATCTACGATGGTGCCTATGCCATTGGTAACCCGCCTCCGCCGGATCCCATCATTGAAGACCAGATCATCTTCGCCGATGATTTTTCCAACCCAAGCGCAGAAGGCTGGCCAAATCGCACGATCTGGAATCGGAATCCAACCGCAATCGATCCACCTGCACGGATCATTGAAGTAATCGACACTAATTCTGAAACTTACTTCGGAGAGGCGAACAACAACTATTTGCGGATGTATCATGATGGCGTCCCCTTAAAGGACGACGATGGGAACACCATCAACACCAACATGCACATCACCGCGCAGAACGCACTTGAACCCGCAAGTGAGCTGATCACCATCAGCTTTGATTTCTACGAACCTTCCGGCGTCGGAACTTCCAGCGATCCCGCAGAAATCCTTCCGGGAATCAACACCTCAGGGAACAGCCAGCGTGTCCATAAAGTAACCTTACACAACGGTGGAATTTCCGGTATCTCCAATCTTTATGAACAGGATACGACCAACAATATCCAAGCGATCTTCAACAACAGCCACCACGATGTTTCTTATCTTGATGGAGCTGTGACAATCGCCTCCGATTCCTTTGACGTCTGGCTCAACGGCAGGCGCGTCCTGAGCAGCTACAATTACGGTCGCGGCGGACTGGCCGTCGGAGCCAAACTCGACGCCGTCCAGTTTATCATTTGGGCAACTCGCAACCAAGAGATCTTCTACGATAATATTGAAGTCTTCAACTACCCGTTTGTAAAAGACCCTGACCTCAGAGTTCTTCCCGGCTTCGCCGACGATTTCAGCGAGCCGGTCAATGGACAACCGGATTCTGCGATCTGGGGCGCCAACGTTGCCGGGCATTCCCCGCCCGAGCGCATTCTCGAAGTCACCGACACCGACTCCGAGACCTACTTTGGAGAACCAGGCAACAACTACATGCGGATGTTTCACGATGGCGGCGGCACAAACCTCACATTGAACGCCCAGAGCAGGTTCAACTCGGAAGTCATTACCATCGCTTTCGACTTCTTTGAACCGGCCGGTCATGGCGAGGGAAACCTCGTTTTACGTCCCGGCTTCGGAAGTGTACCAAACAGCCACCGTATTCACGAGATTACCTTCAGTAACGGAAATCTTTCGGGCGTGCCTGACGTCTATCTCGAAGGCGTGAAGAACCGAATCGAAATCGTGATGAATAACAGCCCCGAACACCTCTCCTATCTCGATGGCGAAGTGACGGTCGCTTCCAATACTTACGATGTCTGGTTAAACGGAGTGCTCGTTCTCAACAACCATCAATACCGTCACGGCGGTACCTATGAGGTCGGCCGTCCGCTTTCGTCCATCCAGTTTGCCATTTGGAATGGCAATACGCAGGAATTCCTGATCGATAACTTGGAGGTCTACGAAGAGGCCTACATCCCGAATCCGATCGAGATCCCCGATCTGCCCGGACGTCCGGCGATCTTTGCCGATGATTTCGACGGAGATTCGGCTCCTTGGCTCGACCAAAACCTTTGGAAACATTTTGTCGAAGGCGAACAACCACCCGCCCGCGTCGTCGAGATCGCAAACGCCAATTCCGAAACCTATTTCGGAGAACCCGAAAACGGCTACTTGCGAATCTACCACAGCGGAAGTGCCAATCGCGACTTGTTCCAAAACGCACAGGATGCATTCGACCCATCGTCGATTCTCACGATCTCCTTCGATTTCTACGAACCGGCCGGAGTCGGAAACGCTCCTGTAACGCTTCGCGCAGGAATCGGCAGCGTAACAACCGCCCAGAGCGTCCACGAGGTAACCTTCAATAACGGAAATCTCTCCGGAATCGCCGATGCCTACGAGGAAAATACCACCAACAACATCCAGGTGGTTATCAACAACGGCACCTCAGCCGAAAGTTATCACGAATCCCGCATCAGCAAAACAATCGCCTCCAACTCGATCGATATCTGGCTCAACGGCGAACTCATCCTCGCCGACCACGAACTGGAAGGAGCACTTGCCCTCGGCACCGCCCTCTCCTCCCTACAGCTCGGGATCTGGGGAAATGGCTCAAACGAACTGCTGATCGATAATCTCGAGGTCTTCGATTACGCCACCGCACGCGGCTCCGATGCAGGCGACGGAATCACCTTTGCCGATTGGGCCGCAGCCAATCTGCCCGAAGGCCTCCGCGGTCCCGAGGACGATGCAGCCGGTGACGGAATTCCTAACCTCGTCAAATTCGCCCTCGGTCTCGATCCGCTCACGCCGAGCCGCGACGGTCTCCCGCGCACCGAAATTGTTTCGGACAACGGCGAGGCACGTCTAGCCATCATCGGTCAGATCTTCAACGACGCTGCCGATGTCACTGTCGAACCACAGGTCTCCAACGATCTCATCAGTTGGGATCCACTGGAGGCAGAACCCGAAATCATCGAGGTAGTCGGCGACATCACGATTATCCGTGTCGTCGACACCGAGACCATCGACGGAAACTCCCGCCGATTCCTCCGACTGAACGTCATCCAAAACTAAACCCGTTTTTCAAACGGCCAACCCAGTCGGCCCGGAAGGCTCTCCTTCCGGGCCGGCTTTTTTTATGTCCGAAACTATCCTCGCGCGAGACGCGATCCGGGCAAATACCTGAATCACTCTCGAAAAATCACCGCTTCCTTTTGAAACAGTTTCACTGCGAGCCAAAGGGCTAAAGCAGCATAGAGACTCGACGAAACCAAAATCAGCCCGATGAGTCCCCACGGATAGATACCGCTCAGCAAATCGCGTCCAATCAAACTCACATTTAAAACCGGAAGCAGCGCAAGCGGGGCGGTCAACTCCACCCCCGGAATGACAGCGACCGCCGCAGGCAAAATAGCCGCGATCATCAGCGGGCCAACATACGTCTGTGCTTCGCGAAAATTTCGGGCAAAGAGCGAAAAGACCAACAAAAGGGCCGAAAAAAGAGCCGCCATCGGAATCAGCAGCAGGAAAAAAGCCGCGATCGAAACCGGATTCAACGCGAGCTCACCGAGCTGACCGGGAGCCTCCAGCTGGGAAAGAGCGACCCAAAAAGAGCCACCGAGCGCGGTCACCGCCAGAAATCCGCTCGCCAGCGAAAACGTCAAAACAACTCCGAATTTCCCAAAAACCAAAATCGAGCGCGGAACGGGACTGCTCAGAAGCGTCTCCATCGTTCCTCTCTCTTTTTCGCCCGCCGTTAAATCGAGCGCCGGATAAATGGCCCCCGTAATACAAATCATAATCAAAACATAAGGAAGAATCCCACCGAGCAGCGCGCCCGTGACTTTTTCCGGCGGCGCGACATTTGCCTGAACCACCGAAAATGGCCGCAAGATCTCATCCGACAACCCTTCTTCCGCGAGCCGTTCGCGAACAATCTGCGCCCGCTCCGCACGCAAAATTCTTTCCAACCGATCGGCCGCTATCCGCGACGCGCTATCCCCGACATAAGTAAAAATCCGCAATTCCGCCGCTTCTCCCCGGGAAATCCGCTCATCAAAATCGTCAGGAATTTCCAACACCGCCTGAATCTCGCGTTGAGCAATCTTTTCGCGAAAATCGTCGGCGACCGGGACGATCCGCAAG
>DATGSL010000236.1:0-3872 GCA_035302665.1 Opitutales bacterium
CGTTTTCGCGAAGCCTGGGCTACGTCGACAATGTCTCACAACATCGTAGTCGTGAATGGCCAGGAACAAGCGCTGGCCGAAAATCCCGGCCATCAGACGGTCGTCGCTTTCGCTACCGACAATGAGCATTTTCAACTGGCCGCTACCGAAAGTGATTCAGCCTATCCGGGCATCACCGAAAAATATCGACGGACTTTAATGTTGATCGGAAACAACGCCGACAATTCCTATCTGCTCGATGTTTTTGAGGTCAAAGGCGGGTATCGTCACGATTATCTGCTCCACGGCGACACCGACCACGAATCGAATCTGAAAGTCGAAGGCACATCCCTCCGCCCTTTTCGCGGCACGCTCGTCAATCCCGGAGTCACCTTCCAACTCCCGGAAACAGCTGAGGACGATATGGGCAAAGAAGGTGCCTTTTCATTCATCCAAAATCTTCAAATCGGAAATGCGAGGGAACCGCTTCGACTCGATTTTCGGCTCGAGCGCGATTCAACAAAAGGAAGCCGAACGCTTTTTGCACCGATTGCCGATGCCGAAATTTTCACCGGCCGCTCGCCATCGATCCGTCCAGCGGAGGAAAATGATGCGGAACTGGATCAACATATGCGCCCGACTTTTGTCGCCCGACGCGAAGGTGCAAATCTCGATTCGGTCTTTGTCGCCGCTCACGAATCGATCGCCGGATTTCCACGCCTTCACGATATCCGAACACGTTTTGCGGATGGACGGATCTGGATTTCGGTCCGCCATTCCGGCGGACGGGATTACATCTCGCTGGTGCGGGGCGACAATGAACCCGGATCCGCAACCTTCAACACTTCAAAAGGCGAATTTAAAACCGATGGAACGTATGCAATTGTCCGACTCGATCGGAATGACGCGATCGTTTCCGCACATTTGGTTGAAGGAAATAAACTCGAATTCCGAAACTTCAATCTCGACGGGTCCGGCCAGTTCACAGGAACGATCAAACAGGTCTTCGGTGAGAAAGCCGGGGAGACTTCGTTTGAACTTTCGGAGCGAATTTCAATCCGAAATGCCGATGCACTCATTGTCGGATTTCCCGACGGTTCGAAGCGCGCCTTTTCGGTTACACATGTAGAACCGAGTCCGGGCGGAACAACTGTATATGTCCGCGAAAGCGCCGGCTTCACGGTGGAAGGGAACGAAATATTAATAAAAGTTCCGGAACGAGCGATCGAAGGAACCGCGATAACCTATCGCCTGATCGTTTGCACCAACAGCGAATAAAGCGCGGATTCTAAATTACATTCCCGCAATCACCGTCGGGTCGAGCCGGAACCACACAAAAGCCGCGAGCAGAAAACAGTAAATCGCAAAATAAATCAGCCGGCTCTTCTTCAAAAATTCGATCAACCAAATAATTCCGATAATCGAAAAGATAAACGTCGCCAGAAAAGCGACTGACATCTGCCCCGCTCCACCGATTTCAGCAAATTCCCCTCCATTCAAAGAAGGAATCGTCATCACGCTCGATCCGAGAATCACCGGAATCGCCAGAAGAAATGAAAACCGAACCGCGGTTTCACGATTCAACCCGCACCAAAGAGCCGCGACCAACGTCGATCCCGACCGGGAAATTCCGGGAATCACCGCCATCGTCTGCACCAAGCCAACAATGACCGCATGACGCAACTTCATCGTCTCTTCGGTAAGATTTCCGTATTTCTTGAAGCGTTCGATAAAAATCAGAAAAAAACCGGTCAGGAAAAGAGATCCCGCCATCACGCCAGGCGTTTTCAGATGGTCCTTGATTCCTTCGTGAAGGAGATAACCGAGACCTCCGGTAATGAAAGTCGCGACCACAATATAGATCCCAAAATAAAAATGTCTGCGATCCTCCGGACGACGCGTTTGAAGAAATCGGAAAAAACCGACGACCAACTCGATCAGCTCTTTCCGAAAATAGAGGATCACCGCCAAAACCGATGCCTGATGGAGAAAAATCTCAAAAGAAAGACCGGGAAATGCGTATCCAAAAAGATACCCGGTAATCGCGAGATGGGCTGTGCTCGAAATCGGCAAAAACTCGGTCAGTCCTTGCACGATTCCAAAAATAATCGCTTCGATATAGGTCATTGGAGAAAGAAAAGATGTCCGCCGGACAATGCTGTCACCTTTCCAAGATGACCCTTTTCAACATCACCTTAAAGCTTTTGTTTGAACGAATCGCAACGAATTTTTCATGACAAGATTCTACCTGTCGCTCTCGTCAGAAAAAACCGGGTTCTTTGTTGCCCGTATTTCCGTTTTCCTTCAATTTCAAAAGATCATGTTGCGCTCAAAACAGTTTTTCGCCGCTCTCCTGACTTTATCTTTTGCAATCAGCTTTTTCGGATCGCAGAACCTATCGCGAGCTTCGGAAGAGAGGGAAAAACTCGATGTTCTCTTCATCAACGGCACCTTGATCGACGGCAGCGGAGCCGAGCGCGTTCAAGCCGATGTCGGAATTGCCGGAGACACGATTCACGCAATCGGCCAAAATCTCGCCGAGAAATATGAAGCTTCGCGCGTGATCGATATTGCAGGAAAGTTTATCGCTCCCGGATACATCGACGTTCATACGCACGCCGACCGGGTGGTTTTCGGCGACGATCAGGAACGGAAGGCAGCGCTTAACTTTCTTTACCAAGGAATTACAACGATCAATGTCGGAGCCGACGGTCGCCATTGGCGGAAATTCGACGATCAGAGAGAAGGTCAGATCTCGAAACTCTACGATTTCATCGATGAAAACGGATTCGGAATGAATGTTTTTCTGCTTCTCGGGCACAACAACATCCGCAGGGAAGTGATGGGCGACGATTACCGACGTTTCACTACGGAAGCAGAAATGGAAGAGATGGGCCGTTGGGTACGCCAATTTATGGAGGAAGGCGCACTCGGAATGTCGCTCGGACTCGAGTACGCCAGCGGTCGATATTCCGATATCGACGAGCTGATCTATTTGGCAAAAGTTCTCGGCGACTACGACACCCGCTCCGTGATCATCTCCCACGAACGGGCAACGGGCCCGCAACACCGTTATTATATCCCAAGCAACCACAACGCCCGCGGACTTTATCAGGACCGATTTCGAAAATATCCGGACGGCTGGGATGTCATCGATTACATCAAGGAAGGAATCGAAATCGCTGAATCTTCGGGAATCGTTTTCGATTTTACCCATATCAAAATCACCCACGAATCGTATTGGGGAAAAAGCGCGGAAGTCATCGAATTGGTTGAGGATGCCCGCGCCAGAGGAGCCAAGATCTACGCCGAGCATATGCCTTTTACTAACTCAGGCAATTCACCGCTCAATCTTAGCATCATTCCCGGCAAATATTACACCAACACTCAGGGATCGAACTACCCCTACTCCGATCTGGAAAAAGTTCTCGCCGATCCCGATCAAGCCGAATGGCTTCGAAAGGACATCGCCTGGCAAATCGACAAACACGGCGGCATCCACTCGATCGATATCATCGATAGCGATTCCCGTCCCGATCTGATCGGCAAATCGCTCGCAGATCTTTCCGAGGAATGGGAAATTCCCGATCCGGTCGACGTTATTTTGGAAATCAAGAAAACCGGCGACGCCGACCGACGGAGCGGTGCCCGTTTCCGTTCGAACCAAACACTGAGTTTTGAAGATGTGGCAAATTTCGCCCGCACCGACTGGGTCGGAACCGTTACCGACGGAAGCATTGTGAGCTTGCAGGGCGGATTTTCCCAACCGAGACATTTCGGCTCGTTCCCGAAGAAAATCGAGCTTCTCGTCAAAGAAAACGACGTCATCACGCTCGAACATGCGATCCGTGCCGGCACCGGCTTACCAGCGAAAATCCTCTCGCTCCCCGATC
>DATGSL010000237.1:0-5679 GCA_035302665.1 Opitutales bacterium
CGATCGCTCGCGTCCACTTTTCCCGATGTAGCATTCGCTAAAAATTTTCGACGACAACAAGGTCTCTTCATTTGCAGGAACCTCCGAGACAAGCATGAGAATGCGGCACGGATAGCGTCTCGAAAAACGAAGGGCCGTTTCAAATAGCTCCCGGGCCTCCTCCGGATCTGCGCGGAGACCGAGATGAAGGATCAAATTCATCTGCGTCGCCCGGAATTCCGAGAGATTCACCGTAGGATCGGTTGAAGGCACTTCCCAAACGCGGGAAAGAGCCGTGGAAATATCACCGACAGGAACCTCAACCCCCGGCAAATGATCAAAAATACTTGTCGTTGCTAAACTCATAATTCCGCCTGCCTTCAATCTAACACGAATTTCAAAAAATCGAGAAGCGCGAAAAACATTTATTATTCAATGTTTTGAGAAAATCGGGAAAAATCCTGCCTGAGAAAACGTTTGATTCGGTTGCAGTCAGCTGAAATAAATACACTGTCAAAGATGGCACGGCGGTCGGAAAATTCCGAGTCCCAAGCCAAGTCTTTCGTTCATTCATCATGGCCTACGTAGTAACTGAAAACTGTATCGATTGTAAATATACGAGCTGCGCCGCGGTTTGCCCGGTTGAGGCATTCCACGAAACTCCAGATCGGCTTTATATCAATGCGGAAACCTGTATCGACTGCAACGCATGCGTCCCGGAATGCCCGGTTGAGGCGATCTATCCCGATTATGACGTTCCAGAAAAGTGGGCCGAATACACGGATCTAAATGCCGAGGAAGCTCCGAATTATCCTGTGATCGTCGAGGAAAAAGAACCGCTGGTCGGGCCGAAGTGCGTCGACCCTAACGCAGCCTGAATTTTCCCGACAAAAACTTTCTTTAAAAACCGGAGAGAGTGCAGCGCATTCCTCCGGTTTTTTGCCTCCATCTACTCCTCGATGATCCTCCGGTGCACCCGCGCTGCCGTCGCTTTCGGCAAAACCTTTATTCCGCGACTGTACGTATAAACTTTGATAAATTCCGCACCGAAAAGAAGAATCAGCCCCGAATAATAAACCCAGAAAATGACCACGACCAACGCTCCGGCTGCCCCATAGGTTGAAGCTGGACCGAAGCGACTCAGATAAATCGCAATCAAATATCGCCCGGTCGAAAAGAGGACCGCCGTCAAGAACGCTCCTTTCCAACAAGCCTTCCAACGAATCTTCACATCCGGCAACACCTTGAAAATCATTCCAAAAAGAAGCGTAAAGACGATCAGTGACAAAAAGAAATCGGCCCCGCTCAAAAGCTCGGACGGAAACGGAATCAATCCGCTCGCATACCGAATCAATGCCGTGACAAGTGTGCTCAGCACCAACGAAACCAGCAGCAGAAACCCGATCGTCAGAACGAGTGCCAGCGAAAGCACCCGCCCTTTTAAAAAAATGAACAAGCTGCTTCTCGACGGCTTCGCAACGACGCCCCAGATCGAATTCAACGATCGCTGCAACTGATGAAAAACGGTTGTAGCACCGACCACCATCAACACAAAGCCGACAATCGACTGAAAAGAACCGGCGACCTGCGGACTCGAATCCCGGATCAAGTTTTCCACCAGCCGCGCACTTTCACTTCCGATAATTTCGTCAAATTGCGCGCTTACCTCCCCTCTCGCCGCATCCGGTCCGAAAACAAATCCCGCAACCGCTACCGCGATAATCAAAATCGGCGCCAACGAAAAAAGCGTGTAAAAACCGAGAGCTGCCGAATGGAAAAAAGCTTCGTCTCCGATCCATTCCAGAACCGATCGTCGAAAAATCATGAACCATTCGCGCAAACTTTTCCTCCCGTCGTTGATCTTGATTTCCGGCCACTTTCGCATTTTTAAACGGACAATTCTACCGTTCACGGCTCCGATTGCCAAGCTTCCCTGAATACAGATCGACTGGCTCCCTCGTCATTGAACTATAAAACTCGGATCAGCTTCTTCCCCTTTTCCAAATCGTAAATTGCCCGCGGCGATCAAGCCGTTTACCTTTCTTTCGTAACTCAATGTCTTCTTCCGATTTCATCCTGCTCATCGCGATCCTTCTCTTCCTGATCGGCTTCATCGGCTCGTTTCTTCCGATTCTTCCGGGCAACGCCATCGCCTGGCTCGGAATTTTCATCCACAAAATGTTTCTGGGCGACGCCTCGATCTCCTGGACGTTTTTTTGGGTCGCGACCGTTTTGGCAATTACCGCGCAAGTCCTCGATCTCCTTTTTACTTATTGGGGAGCGCGCCATTTCGGAGCTTCGTGGCAAGGAGCGGCCGGCGGAGTCCTCGGTGGGATCGTCGGAGCCATTTTCTTTAATCTGCCCGGTCTGATTCTTGGACCGGTTGTCGGCGTGCTCGCCGTCGAATTGACCCGCAATCAAGACCTTCGTGCGGCCACCCGTGCCGGTGTCGGAACGATTGTCGGCGGTTTGCTCGCATTTACAGCCAAACTTGTTCTGACGGTTGTCATGATTGCCGGATTCTTCTTCTCGCTCGCCGGATATTTTTAGAGCTTTCCGAACTGCCGGATTTCTTTCGTCCGAAAAACCTTGAATTGACCGATGCTCAGTCCTTTCCTTTAAAGACGCACGTTCAAATGCATAAAACCGGAACCATGTGGAATCGTCGGCAGTTTATTAAAACCGCCCTGCTGGCCGCAGCTGCTCTGCCGGCTGCAACACGGGGGTTCGCGGCTGCCGGCGCTGCGGAGACCTACTCCGTAAGAAAAGGGGATACATTGACAAGTATTTCCAACCAATCGGGAGTTTCGATCAGCGATCTGCGTGCATTGAACGGTCTTCAAGGAGACCACCTTGTCATCGGTCAGAAACTGATTATCAAACCGGCTCCACCTCCGGCTCAGATTTATACGGTCAAATCGGGAGACACTCTCGGCCAGATTGCGCAGCGCCACAAAACCTCGGTCGCTGCGATCCAGAAAGCCAACAAGCTCTCGGGCGATCGTATTTTTCCAGGCCAGGAACTCGTGATTTCCGGCGGAAACGGAGCCACGAGCCGCCGCTACATCGACAATGTCGTCCGCCAATCGCGCAACCTTTCGATCAGCCGAAATTGGCAATACATCGTCGTTCACCACAGCGGAGTGAACAACGGGAACGCCAGAAGCTACGACCGCTTTCATCGCAATCAAATGCGAATGCCGAACGGTCTTGCCTACCATTTTGTTATCGGAAATGGAATCGATTCCCGAAACGGCGAAATCGAGATCGGCAACCGCTGGCTCAAACAACTCCAAGGAGGCCACGTGCGCAACTACCGCGTCAACGAGACCGGAATCGGCATCTGCCTCGTCGGAAACTTTGAAGTGCGACATCCGACTGCCCAACAGCTCGCCGCCATGAATGAATTGATTCACTACCTGAAATATGAACTTCTTGGCGGCCGCGGAAAAGTCACCGTCCATCGGGAAATCGATGGAAACCGAACGCTCTGCCCCGGAAAAAACTTTCCGATCGCTCAGCTTCACCAAGACTTTCCCTGAGCAGTCGTCTTTCAATTTATGCTGGCACCTATTGCAGTTATCGACATCGGGAGCAACACGATCAAACTTCTCGTTACGCGAGAAACTTCCGATGGCAAACTCGATTCAGTCTTTCGAAAATCACTCGAAACACGCATCGGAAAAGGACTCAATGCCCGAAATCCAATTTTCCCAAAACGCGTGATCTCGGATGCGATGGATGCCGTCGCGGAACTCGTCCGGGAGGCCAAAAAATTTTCTCCAAAGACCATCCGGATCGTCGCTACAAACGCAGTTCGCGATTCCGGCAACCGGAACGAATTCGAAGCCGCCGTTTTAGAACGAGCCGGAATCAAGCTCGAAGTTCTGAGCGGAAAACGGGAGGCCGAATTGATTGGCAAAGCGATCATGCGCGATCCCCGTCTCCACATCCGCGATTTTTATGTCTTCGATCTCGGCGGCGGAAGTCTCGAGGTCCTGGCTTTCCGAAATCGAAAACTTCAAGCTCTCGCCAGTATGCCGCTCGGCAGCGTCCGCATCGCCGAAAAATGCACGAAAGATCCGAAAGCTCCTTTCACTTCGGAAGATCGGAGAAGAATTGCCGAAACGGTGGCTAACGAATTTGCACTCAGCGGCTTTCAAACCTCTCTACCGAATAATGCGATCGCAATCGGAACCGGAGGAACGTTTACAATTTCCCTGAAGATTCTCGCCGCCCTCCAAGGCAGAAAGTTCAAAGATCTTCCGCTTTATCTCTCGCAAAACGATCTGCGATATCTTCTCAATCTAGTCGGAAACAAATCTTTTTCGGAGCGCCTCGAAATCCCGAGTCTCACTCCCGGGCGGGCCGATGTTTTTCCAACAGCGTTGAGCATTGTTCTAAAAGTGCTCGAACTTTGCGGACAGGATGGCGTTCACCATTCCCTCTGCAATCTTCGATACGGTGCCGCGCATGAAATGCTCGAAAAGGAACAGGCGGCACCGGCCCTTCTTTAGCCGCCTTCCGCTTGGGCGATTTTTCTAAAAAACGCCCGCATCAAAACCGGATCTTTTTTTCCCGGCTCCGCTTCGATCCCGCTGTTCACATCGACGGCGGGAGCATTCGAGACCTTCAATGCCTCTTGGATATTCCGGGGGTTCAAACCTCCCGCGAGAATCCACAACTTATCGGGCCAGCTTTCCGTCCACTCGCGATACTGCTTCCAATCTCCCGTTTGACCGGTCCCGCCAAAACGATCTTTGTCGAAGGTATCGATCAAAAATGTGTCGGCCAACGAAAGCCATTCCTGCCGAAAAGCCGTGCCCGGCGGAATTCTCGGTGCCAGCCAAAGGCGTTTCGGCGAAACGATTTCCGCCCATTCCTCGATCACACGCAAATCTTCATCGATCGGAAAATGAAGCTGAAAAAAAGCAAATCCGGCCCCGCGCGCCATCCGAAGTTCCTCCGGATCGGGACGCACTTGAACGTAAACGCGCTCTGCTGAAGGAAGATGGGGACGAAGTCGGCGAAACGATTCGCGATCGATCGAACGGGGAGATTTTTCGTAAAAAATAAAACCCAGAAAACGCGCACCGAGATCGGCCGCCAACTCGACATCCTCGCGATTCGTCAAGCCGCAGACTTTAACTTTCACTTTCGTCTTCATTCAAGAAGCCTCTTCTTGTACACGCTTCACCAACTCCGCTACAAGCGTATCGAGCGTCTGCTTCGAAGCTTCAAGCGCAACGGTAATTCCATGCGAACGAAGTTTTTCGCTCGTCAACGGCCCCAAACTCAAGGCTTTCGGAGAAACGGCATTCGGAGCAAGTTTCAGCGATTTCGCCTGGGCAACAAACGAAGAGACGGCTGACGAGCTTGTAAAAATCAAATAATCAGCTCCTCGTTCGCGAAAATCTTTCACGATTCGATTTTCCTCAAGCTCCGCAAGTTCCGTCTTGTAAACCGGAAGTTCGTCGACAATCGCCATCGCCGCATTCAGTTTTTCCACCAAAACTCGCCGGTTCCGATTGCCGGTCACTACCAGAACTTTGGCGTTGTCGAGACTGTCGGTGGCAATCAAAGCTTCCGCGAATCCTTCGGCCGTTGCCTTCTCCGCAACCAACTCGACTTCAATCCGATGCGATTCGATCTCCCTCTGCGTCGCTTCGCCGATCGCTGCAAAACGAATGCCTCCAAGCG
>DATGSL010000238.1:0-5649 GCA_035302665.1 Opitutales bacterium
CGGATCGCTTGCGCGCCGTTCGACGATGACAGTGATGGCAATCAATAAAGCTGTGAATGCGAAAATACCGATGCTTTCTGCAGAAAACCACGCCCACGCCTGTCCGCCTTGCGACAAACCGAAAATCAGGAGGCCGACTGAGACGAGGATCAGGGCGGCACCGCCATAGTCGATACGCGGAGTGGTGCTTTCGACCCGTTCGTGGAGAAATACCGTGATCATTAGCAGGGCGACGGCTCCGATCGGAAGGATGATAAAAAAGATCCAGCGCCAGGAAATGTATTCGGCAAAGAATCCGCCGAGCATCGGCCCGGTAAGAGCTGCGATTCCCCAGACGCTCGAAAGCCAGCCTTGAATCACGGCCCGTTCGCGAACGGAATAAAGGTCGCCGGCGAGCGTCGAAATTGTTGCCATGGCAGCCCCGGCACCGAAACCTTGGAGGCCGCGAAAGGCGACCAGCGATTTCATATCCCAAGCCGCCCCACATGCAGCGGATCCGAGGAGAAAAACCAATGTTCCGAAAATCAGAATCGGTTTCCGGCCAAAGAGGTCCGAGAGCTTGCCGTAAATGGGAATCGTAACGGTTTGCGCGAGCAGGTAGATGGAGAAAACCCAGCTGAAGAGGCTGAAACCGCCGAGGTCGCCGACGATCTGTGGGACAGCGGTTGAGACGATGTAATTATCCATCGCCGCCAACATCATCGTGCACATCAAGGCGGCGAGGATCCAGCGACGTGATTTCCGGGTGACCTTTTCGGAAAGGCCGGAGCGCGGCCTGGCATCTTCGGAGTTTCGGTGAGAGTCTTTCACGGCAGAGATTCAAACCGTAGTCGTAAAAGTCGCAGTTGTGAAACCACGAATGGACAAAAATAAACACGGAAGAAGATAGGAGATCGGCCCCCCCGGGAACGTCAATCTCCTGATTGGCAGAAAGCGGCTGCGGTTAGCGCGCGGAGGTCCGTTTCTAACTTTGGTAAGGCGTTTTCTGCTGGCTTTGATGCGCGCGGCGGGCTTTCATGGGAATGTTTTTCTATTTCCCCATGCATTATCGAATTCTCCTCACCGCGGCGCTTCTGCTACTTACGTCATTTTTTAAAGGAATTGCAGCGGAGGCTGTCTTGATCGAGGTCGATGTTTCCGATCGCGGTCGGTCGATCAACCGATGGCTTTACGGGATCAATACGGCTCATTGGGATGAATCGCTTTTTCCGGGGCCGGCAGAAGAGATGTTGCTGACCGCTGATCGTCAGGCGATTTCGCTGATTCGTGATTCCGGAGTCACTCTTTTAAAATATCCGGGCGGCAATGCGGCCGATAGCTATATCTGGAATTCGGAAGCGAATTCGCTGTTGGAGATGGACACGGACGAATACATCGCGCTCTGTCGGGCAACCGGTGCCGAGCCTTTTATTACGGTTAATTTCAACGCTTCGCCGGAGCTGGCGGCCGATTGGGTTCGTTATTGCAATGTGCAGAAAGATTACAACGTCGAGTTGTGGGAAATCGGTGATGAACAATGGGGATCCTGGGCGAGAGGCCACGGAACATCGGAAGCCTATGCGGAAAAAATCACGGCTTTTGCCCGGGCGATGAAAGCGGTCGATCCGACGATCAAAGTTGCCATGAATGTGCCTCTCGGCCCGCGCGCCGACAATTGGACCGAACGGGTTTTGGCCATAGCTGGCGAGCATGTCGATCTGTTGACTTTTACCTATTTTCCGCTCGCCAGCGAGAAGGAGACCGATGAGGAGCTTCTGGCAAGTCCGGCGCTTTATCGGATCCGAAAGATCGAGCTTCGGCAAAAGGTTGAAGAAATGCTCGGCGTCGACCGGGCCTCGGAAATTCTGTATGTCAATCTCGGTTACAACTCCGTGAGCCATTCGCCCGGTCCTCAAACGCTCGAAGTGGTCAATGCGCTTTTTGTCGCCGATCTTCTCGGAACAATGGCGGAAACCGGCACCGATATCGGCTGTTTTTGGGCGATTCACAATGCCTATCCGCCGCGCGGAGGTGATTACGGTTATCTTTCTTCGGATGGGAAAAATACGCCGAGCTACAGTTATTACGTTTTTCCGATGTTTGTGAACCGATTCGGCGATACGATGTTAAAGGCGAAATCGAGCGATCCCGAGGTGACGGTTTATGCGAGTCGCGATGATGAAAAAGTGGCGGTTTTTTTGGTCAATAAAAACCAAGGGGAAAGCAAAAGTGTCACGGTCGATTTAGAAAATTTCGATCCATGGTCCTTTGCGGAAGTCTGGATTCTCGACGAAAACCGGAAGAACGAGCAGCTTCCCGAAATTCCGTTGGAGAAGAACTTTTCAATCGAAGTTCCCCCGTATTCGTTGGTGGCGATCAACATCCGCGGAGCCGGTTTTCAGCCGGAGCCGGTCAATTTAGCTTTGCGTGCGGAGGCGACGGCCTCGTCGGTTTCGACGATCGGACCCTCGTTTGGTCCGGAATCGGCGATCGACGGGTTACCGCACACACGCTGGGATTCCGCTGCCTGGACGAAAAGCGATGGGAAGGAATCCCAGTGGATTCAATTGGAGTGGGAAGAGCCGAAGTTGATTTCGGTTGTTGAGATCGATTGGGGGCGAAGTTTCGGGATTGATTACACCTTGGGGGCTTCGGCGGATGGTAGCGATTGGTTCACCTTGGCTGTGGTTGAAGACGGTTCAGGCGGTTTGGAGAGATTTGAATTTGATCCGATTGAGGTCCGGTTTTTGAGAATGAACGGTACGCGCGGGACGCCTGCGATTTCCGCTTATTCGATTTCCGAAATCAAAGCCTTCGGCCCGCGATGATAGCGATGTTTAAAACAACTATTGCTAGTGGCTCTTCAGAACTGGCTCCCGGGTTGGCCAAAAATCCTCAAGATTGTCGAGTTGTCCCGATAGTTGAAAATACTTGTACATTACCAGAATGGATATCAGCTCTTCTATATTCTTATTTCTGAACTGATCCACATATTGATTTGCATTTTTAATAATTCTTAGCGCCTCATCCGTATTTTTCGAATAGTAGAAGATCTTCTCATCGAGGTCGGAATAGTCGTCCTTCAGTAGGACGTAATGATGGTCTGCTTTTAGGCGGCCTTCCATGAACCACGTTTCGAAGCGCGGTTTTCGCATGAAGCAGAGCGAATTGGATGAGAGAATCCATTTGAGGTTGGTGGCGACATCATTGCCTTCAACGCTTAGAACAAATTTAAATTGTAATTGCTCTTGGATGGTGAGGAATTTCTTGTAGTTGGGGTGGTTGCGTTCTCTGGATTTGCTGCATCCGATATCGCAGAGAGGGTTATTCGCATGCTGTTTCAGGAGTTCAATTCGGGCGTCCTTTTTTCCAATCCCACCCCGCCAAACCACTTTATCTTTCTTTCTTGTAAACGGGATGTCGCGCGGGACAAAATAAAAATGACGAATCTGATTTAACTTTAGGAGGACCGAGTTTCGGTTGTCGCCATTGATCGGTCGGCTTTTTAGCACTTTTGGGATATCGGGAATGGTTCGCGTATCGCCAAATACGTAATCAAATCTTAAGGACGGATCAAAATAACGTAAGATTCTGTAGGCATCAAAAACGTATGTGTTCTTTTTTCCTGGACGAAGGGATCCGCTAGAAACACTTTCCGGCCACATCTGGAACCGATCTGTCAGTTTATTATAATAATTGACCCGATCGAGGACTTGAGAGCGATTTTCGGGTGAGAGTTGCGCTAGTTTCTGTTCAAGGTGATTCCGGTAATACCATCGTGGTGCAACGAAATATTGCAGACTGTTTGTCAGGTAATAAGCGAACCTACGGTATTGGAGCGATGTTTTGTTCATCGTATGATTCCGTTTTTCTGCAAGGTGATGAGCTGTCGATACCTTCTTCAAGAAGTTTTCGAAAAACTTTATAAGAGGGGCGTCTGCGAAGATTCCCTTCGTCGTCGATGTCGATTAAGCCAAATCCTTTTGCAACCAGTTGCCACCAGTAGACTCGTTCGACCAGTCGCGTCTCCCAAGCGTCTTCGTAATATTCCCGCAGATAAATCGCAGTATCCTCTTCGGAAACACATTCTTTTTCGCTCGTCGGGGCGTAACCATTGGTGTTCTTGATTGGCCAATTGACTTCCGTGATCCACAGGCGCGGTTTTACTTTTTTCCGTCCGACGATGCAGGCGATCGTATTGTAGATCTTTTGTTTGAAATCGAAAATTTTCAACTGAGGCTTCCGAGGAGAACCGCGGCGGTCGACATAGAGGGCAGATCCGGCGATATCCCAGCGAATCGGAAAACCGTGGGCAACGCCGCGGATCATCGCTAGTGGCTCAAAGTCGAGGACGCCCGGCCCGACGAACTGGATTCCCGGAAACTTTGGTCGCAGGCTTTCCGCCTCGCTCGCCATTACTAAAAATTCGCCGATCGTAAAACAGCCCCACTTTGAGCGATTCATCCCTTGTCCGATTTGAAATGTTTTTATCCGCGGCCAACACATTTCTACGATACGGAAAAGGTTCGTGCGCCAAAGGGAAGGATCCACAACATTTCGGCGGTCCTGCATGATCGTAACCACGACTTCACAATCGGGCACGGCGCGAAGAAATTTTTCGTATTTTGGTAATTGATCGACTTCCCAGACGGGAATTCGGAGCAGAAGATGTTTCACTCCGAGTTCGCGAATTTCGGCGGCCAGGAGATCGGGAGGACAGGAGTGGAGGGCAACGGCCAGTCCCATGAATTCGCGGACATCCTCGCTTCGGGTTTTCCAGCCGCGCGGAATTTTGCCTTGGGCAAGTCTCCAATGGCGAACGGCGATTGCCGGTGCAAGCAGTGCGGTGATGAAGCCCGATTTGAGATATTCAGGAAAAGCGTAGCGAACCCGCGGCCAGAATTTCCGATTTCGGCTGATGCGTATCGGTTGCTCGCTTTTTGCGTCCCAGAGAATATCGAGGGAAGGATCGTTCCAAATCATTATTTATCCCTCCAAAAAAAGCTGCAGTTGTTCATCCCCCACTTCAAGTTTTGTTCAAACATCAGTCTTGAAAAATATCGACTCTCGTCGGAATCGCGCGATTACATTCTGGCACTCGCGAAGGCAAATCGAGTTGAGATCGCCAGCGAAAATTGGCATTGATTGACAAAGAAACGACTTTATCGCCAACCGTCAACGTGGTGGCGAATCATTGGTTGCGCGCCGCTTTTCTCGCCGAAGCGTCTGGAAAGATCCGTAGGCAATGAAAACGTAGCCGTAGAGTTCGATTCCTTCTTGAATGGCCGATCGAAAATTGGAGCTGTATCCGGCGCCTAGAATATCCTTCCAGAGGAGATTTCCACTTCCGAAGATCCGGCTAAAAACGAGCACGGTCAGCAAACCGATCAGAATGTGCATGTAGGCATTTGTTTCGATAAAGTCCGCCATCGGGCGGATGACGCTATTTCTCCACGGAAAGAGGGCGCCGGCAATGCATGCACCGGCGGTAAGAATCGCGGGCCAGAACCAGAAGCCATGCCAAATATAGTCAAAAAACACATCGAGCTCGCGGATCAGCATGCAGGTGAAAAATCCGGCTACTAAAATTAAAAATCCACGCATCTCCGGTTTGCGCCAGGCTCGGTAGAAGAAGATCGCTGCCGAGGTGGCAAGAAGGGTTTCCTGGGT
>DATGSL010000239.1:0-29059 GCA_035302665.1 Opitutales bacterium
TTTTTGCCGGAGAGAGCATTGAGATCGGCCTGAATGGTCTGATCGAAAATGCCTGCGGCTTTTCCGTAGGAGAGTGCATTTTCCGAGATGTCGATTCCGGTTGTATGAAAGCCGGCTCGCCGCGGTTTTTGAATGGTCGCCGATGTTTCTGCGTCCCGCCAATTGGAACGGATTTCATCGGTGGTCATTTTGTGAAGGATCGCAAGGGTGGTATTGCCGAAGGAGCAGCAGAGATCGGTGTAATGGATCGTTTTTCCAGCTGAACTTCTTTTCTCGGTCCAGGGGAGGATCAGGCGGTTGAAAGTTTCCCGGTTGAAGTTGTCAGAAACATAATCGAGTTCATTGATGATCTTTTCTTTAAAGGCGACCGGGTCGCTCTGGACGTAAATATCGTCGAAATGCTGTTTTTTCTCGTCGGTTTTAATTGCGTCTTCGCGCGGTTGTTCGTCAGAGGTCATTGAATCATCGCAAAGGTTGAGGTGGAGCAGGTCAAGGATAGGCTTCGGGGAGTTCGATCGGGTTCGGTCTCGCTAGCAAATCATTCCGAAGAAACTCAAGAGCTGACGAGTGATCTCGTTTGGTTAGTAAGTCGCTCGTTATTAGGCGTTTGCTTTTAGGGTTGCGATCTCTTGAGGGGGTGTTTTTTCGACTCTGAATCGGGAAAAGGGTTGATAAAAAGCCATCCAATTGAATAGTCTTCTCTGTTGTCCGCTTCTGCGGTCACAAAACATTGGTTTGAGCAAGCTAAAAGAAGCAGTCGAATTCACGGAAGAATTCAGAAGCGGGGTGGTTTCTGACGTGGGTGAGAAGAGTTCGCTGGTTCGGGTTGGGACCCCTTCATGGTTCACCAATTGTTTCGAAATGTTATTCCAGCAGTTCCCAACGGCGCCCATTTGTGATTTGGGCGGGATTGGTAGAAAGTTGAGAATCCTTACCACGCACTTTTTTAAGTGTGAATTGCCGCAGGAGAACCTCAAAAGAGAGGTTTCAGATAGGGCGGCCCACGTCGTATTACAAAATCCCCGGAGTCGGTTGAATACCGGAATCCTTTTTTAGGCCGTCGATGCTTCGCGGGTCGTCCTTGTGGACGATCTAGTTCCCAGCCTGTCCAATTATAAAATTATGCATACAAAACAGAAAAAACAAGATTACGGAAAAGATCCATTATTGGTCCGTAAAACGGGTCATTATAAACATGAATATATTAGTAGTTTCGTTGAAAAATGGGATGAATTGATTGATTGGGAGAAAAGAAAGGAAAGTGAGGGAGATTTTTTTATTGATGTTCTCAAGCAACGGGGAGCGAAAAAAATTCTCGATGTTGCAACGGGCACCGGATTTCATTCGATCCGGCTTTTGAAAGCTGGTTTTGAGGTTGTCAGCGCGGATGGAAGTCCGGAAATGCTGGCGCGTGCTTTTAAGAACGGGCGCAAACATAATCAGATTCTGCGCACGGTGCAGGCCGATTGGCGTTGGTTGAATCGCGATATTCATGAGAAGTTCGACGCGGTCATTTGTCTCGGAAATTCCTTTACGCATATTTTCGATGAGCACGATCGGCGGAAAGCGCTCGCGGAGTTTTATGCTGCGTTGAGGCACGACGGGATTCTGATCCTTGATCAGCGCAATTACGATTCGATTCTTGATAATGGTTACTCGTCAAAAGACTCTTATTATTACTGTGGAAATGTAAAAGTTGGACCTGAACATGTCGATGAGGGACTCGCTAGGTTTACTTATGAGTTCAACGACAACTCGGTTTTTCATCTCAATATGTTTCCACTTCGCCGGTCGTATGTTCGGTCTCTTCTAAGGGAAGTCGGTTTTCAGACGGTAACGACTTATGGGGATTTTCAGATCGGCCGTAACGAATCCGATCCCGATTTCTTTATCCATGTTGCGGAGAAGGCTTATGTATCCAGCGATCACATGCGCGCCGATTCCGAATATAGCGAATACACGAAAATAGCTCGTAAATATTACAATAGTACTTCGGCTGATCGGTTTTATCATAAACTCTGGGGCGGTGAGGATCTTCATGTCGGGATTTATGAAAAGGAAGATGAGCCGGTCCTGAATGCATCCCGACGGGTTGTGGACCAGATGATCGATCAAATCAAATCCGATTTGAAAAAGGATTCCCGCGTCCTGGATCTCGGTGCCGGCTATGGCGGTTCGGCGAGGAGAATTGCCGAGCGTTTTGGGTGCGAGGTCGTCTGTCTGAATCTCAGTGAGGTTCAGAATAAACGAAATCGGACGATGACCAAGGAGCAGGGTCTGGAAAAATTGGTCAAGGTAGTCGATGGAGATTTTGAAAATGTGTCTTTTGCGAATGAATCTTTCGACGTCGTTTGGTCGCAGGATGCGTTTTTGCATAGCGGAGATCGCGATAAGGTGATTTCTGAGGCAGCTCGGGTTTTGAAACCGAATGGTATTCTGATCTTTACCGATCCGATGCAGGTGGAGGAGGCGAGCCAGAAAGATTTGCAGCCGGTTCTCGATCGGATTCACCTGAATTCGATGGGATCGGTTGCGTTTTATGAAAGAGCCGCCGAAGCAAACGGTCTTACTTTGGAAAAATTTGTCGATCATTCCGCTCAGCTCGGGATCCATTACAGTCGGATTCTGGAAGAGCTACTTCGCCGTCGGGACGAACTTATTGAGGCAAGTGGTGAAGATTATACCGATCGGATGAAAGAAGGACTTCAGCATTGGATCGATGCTTCCCGAAAAAAATTGCTCAATTGGGGAATTCTCGTTTTCCGGAAAGTTGCGACGTAATTCCGAGATCACGGGCAGCACGTCCGTTTTTAAAATGACGAAAAGTGCGTCTGGCAGTCCGGGCGCACTTTTTTGTTTTTTAACATCCGGGCATCGAAGGTTTTCGTCCGATCGATGATGATCGGCCATTTTTGCGATTCCCTTTTGTTATAAAAAGGTCAAATTTGATTCGACCGGATTGCAGCGGAATTCCGGTAAAAATTATGAGGAAGCTTTACGTATCCAAAGAAATCTGGCCTGTGGCCGGTGTCTTTCGTATTTCCCGCGGAAGTCGAACGGAGACTGAAGTGGTTGTTGTTCGTATTGAGGAAGACGGGATTTTTGGATTTGGGGAATCCGCTCCTTATGGTCGGTATCGGGAAACGGTTTCCGGTGTGATCAAGGAAATTGAGTTGCTTGGCGAGGCGATTTCAAAAGGTCTGACGCGGGAGGAGCTTTGGAAAAAGATTCCGGCGGGGGCGGCTCGCAATGCGGTCGATTGCGCTCTCTGGGATCTTGAGGCGAAAAAGAGCGGGATGCGGGTTTGGGAGTTGGCGGGACTTCCGGCTCCGGATCCGGCGACTACGGCGATTACGATCAGCGTCGATCAACCCGAGGCGATGGCTGAGTCGGCGCGTGCGCATACGGCAGCGCCGCTCGTTAAAGTAAAACTTGGCGGAGAGGGCGATTTGGAGCGAATGAAAGCGGTTCGGAGGGTTCTTCCGAAAGCCGAGTTGATTGTCGATGCGAACGAGGCGTGGACACCGGAAATGTGCCGTCAGCTACTTCCGGAAATGGCGGCGCTCGATGTGAAGTTGATCGAACAGCCGCTTCCGGCGGGAGAGGATGAAATCCTTCGAGAGATCGATCGGATTGTGCCGATTTGTGCGGATGAATCGTGTCACGTATCGGCTGATCTTCCGAAACTCCGCGGAAAGTATGATTTCGTAAATATCAAACTCGACAAGACCGGTGGTTTGACCGAGGCGCTTCATTTGGCGCGCGAGGCGGAAAAGGCAGGTTTCGGAATCATGGTCGGCTGCATGCTCGGAACATCGCTTGCGATGGCACCGGCGGTTTTACTGGCTTCCAAAGCGCGATTTGTCGACCTCGATGGGGCGATTCTTCTAGCGAAGGATCGAGACCATCCGCTCTCTTATATCGGCGGAAAAGTTCATCCGCCGGACGTGCGTTTATGGGGTTGAGTCAACGCAGTTTGGCTGTGATATTTGATTGGATTTGCGACTGTCCATTTGACCCCCTTTTGCTTTCCTCCAGCCAATCCAGATCAAGGGTGGCGAATTCGTTGTTATACTTCGACACCGAAAATGCCTTCAAAATGCTCATCGCGTGCCGGGACTGTCAGGTCACGCCTACGTTCGGACCGTGTCATTGTCACCGTCGCGCCGGCGGCGAAGTTTTCCGTGCCGACGATGGTGAATTCGCGCAGCCCGGTCGATGGATGCTGCCATATCAAATGTCTCAAGCCGAAGTGGCCTTTCTCTTTATCATACGCCACGCGGCTGTCAGCAGCAGCAACGCCAGAAGCGATTTTGGGCTTGCGCGTTTTGTCGGAGGTTTTTAATTATGGAGTCTATGATCAAGAAAATCACCGTTTTTGCTTCCGTTCTCGCCTTTGCCTCCGTCTCCTCCGCCGCGCTCGCTTGCGGTGGTTCCTGCAAGGACAGGAGCGGCAAGGAAGATACCAAGACCGAGCTCATCAGCACCGGTAGCTTCGACACTGCATGCACGAGCAAGGATTCCTGCTGCGGTAGCGGAAAAGGCAATAAAAAGGCCTAAGACGAAGTTTTACATTTTTTTTTGAAAGCGGATTCTCCAGTCTGGGGAATCCGCTTTTTTGATTCAAATTTTCAGCTGCTTTCTTTTCCGGGTCGCGCGATCACGACTGCTTTGATAAACTCCCCGGTGTGAAAACCGGACTTCTGGTTGGAATTCTTTCTTTTTTCGGATTCTCTTTGGCGGTTGGCGACTTTTCGTCGGCGATTCAGGGGGGGATTCCGTATTGGGAAACTGGTACGGCGATTTCGGACCACGTTTGGTTTCAGGTTTCGCGAACCTCGGCTCTCGAATATCAAACTTGGCTTCGGGAGGATCCGGAAACTTTGGATGATCCGGGCGAATCGCTTTATCTTTTTGGACTCGGATGGGATTCGCCCGATGTTGCGTTTCCACTCGAGGATCTGCTGCCGCGCGCGGTTGAAGTTGTGGTTGAAGGGGATCGTTTTGCATCGATTTCTTTTCTCACGAGTAAAAAACCGGAGAGGAATCGGATCGTTTATTCGCTCGAAAGGAGCGATGATGGGAGCCACTGGTATCCAGTCGAATCGGCTGAATTGATTGGTCCGGAAAATGTTGGAATTGGGCTGGAAAGGCGGACTTTGTCCGATGTTGTTCCGCTTGATTCCAAAGAGCGGGGGCGGCTTCGGCTGCGGATTCGTTATGAACCGGCACCGACGATTTTCGCTCATTATATGAGCAGTTTGAATCCTGGCTGGGGGGCGCTCGGTTTTTTGATGCAACCGATTCCGGCTTTTCTGAGACTTTTTCACGATCGTCCGGATACGATCGAACCGGTGCCTGATCGACCTCCGGAATATTATCGCAGCACCGGTGGAAGCCAGCGGGATCAGCCGCTCATCCCGCCCGGTTTTTTGTTTTCGAGCGGAATTGAGAGTGCAAAACTTGAAATCGATCGAGCGATCCGGGCCGGATTGGATGGATTTGCGGTGAACTGCATCGAAGGAAAAATCGATTTTGTCGAAATGCTTTTTGCTGCGGCTGTCGATCGGGAGAAATCCCATCCGAATGAGGCTCCGTTTTTGCTGACTCTATCGCTTGATATCAATGTGATTCCATTTGGGGAACGGGAGATGCTGCCGTCGGTCGTCGATTTGCTGTCGCGTTTTCTCGCGCTGGCCGACGATCCGGTTTTCGAGCGTCATCTGGCGCGGCGGGGAGGGAAAGTCCTGATCATGGGTTATCAATCGCATTGGATTTGGATCGATTATCTGCATCGGCTGGTTGAACTTTGGGAGCTGGAAAATCAGAATTTGGATGAAAAAGATGAACGGCTCGTTTGGCCGCTTGCTCTTGGAGAAGCGCCGCCTGTGCCTGCCTTGCCCAAAGAAGTTGTGGGCGTTTATGAATCCGAATTTCGAAAAAAGCTCCGTCAATTGGAGGCCGACCGATCGCTTTCGGGGGCTGAAAACCGGGCACGGAAGGCGCTGGCGAGAAAAGCGGCGCGGGAGGAGGCGGTGAAAGCTTGGGTGCGAATGGAGGATGGTTGGAAGCGGATCCGGGAGGCTTACGATTTATTGGAAGAGATGGTCGGCGTGGAGATTTTTTGGCAGTACGAGGCGGCTGATCTTGATTCTGTGGCGGGAAATTTTGAGGACGTATTGGAAACGGTGGCTCGGAAATTTCCGGCGGTGAATTTCTTTTTGCCGAAAGAGGATTTTGTTGAGCGTGCGCGGCCTGTTGTTCGTGCGCTCGGGGCGGAATGGGGAGAGCCGATTTATTCGCAGTATATCGCTTATGGTCAAAATGAGCAGGACGGTCTTTTTTTTGGAAATGCTCATGGTGGCGACGGAACCGGGACTTTCCGGGCTGGTTGGTATCGTGCGATCGGTCAAAATCTGGAGACGGGAGAAGCATTTGAGGAAGATCTTCCGGATGGTGGCCGCTCGTCGTTGATTCAATACACGACTTGGAATGATTATGGGGAGCACACGCATCTCGCACCGAGTTTGCAGATGCGGTTTGCGCTGACCGATCTCGGGCGGCATTTGATTCATACGTGGAAAACCGGAGAGAAAATCGGGAGTCTCGGAGAGCAGATATTTCTTTTTTATCGGAAACATCCACAGGCTGCCGAGCCGTTTCCGTTTCATCCCGGAACGGCGGTACTGCCGGCATTTTTTGAGGTTGTTACGATTTTAAATGATTCGGGCGGAGAGGTAGATCTGTTGCGGGAAAGGCACGGCGAGCCGGATGTCGTTACGCGGGCGGAAAAACGAATGGTCGGAGTCGGACTTCACGTTGAGACGTATCTCGAACCGAGTGATGATCGCCTTTGGGAGGAGGGCAATGCCGTTGCGCAGGTTGTTACAAAGTCGGGAAAAACCTTGCGCGCAAGAGGCTGGGAAGAGTTCACTCATCGACCGTTTCGTGAAGATAGCACACTGGTTGGAGCATCATCGTCGTGCGATGAGAATTTGGAAAAGGAAGGTCAGCGTTACGGGTTTGGTGAATTTTATTTTTCTGAATACGGCGATGCGGATCGTGACGGATTGCCGAACTGGTTTGAGGCGTTTTATTTCGGTCGGGGATGGCTGAATCCTGAGGAGCAAAAGGTGGCGAAAAGTGGTGGCGATGAAAACCGGGATGGAATGACGAATCTCGAACATTACCGGGAGCGGAGTCATCCGGCATATTTTTCGAAACCGATTCCTTATTCCGAGAATCGGAAAGGAAAGCCGGTGCCATTCGTAATCGGGCGGGAACGGCCGAGCCGTCTTCAGGCGGAAGAATTCGATCGCGGAGGGCCCGGAGTGGCTTATCGGATGCGGACGTATGAAACGATGCGGGGAGGAGAGTTTCGCCGATCAAGAAATGATTTGCCGACGCATCAGAAGGTCGATTTCGGCGAACCGGATGGGGAAGATTGGATGGTCGGACCCTTTGTTGAAGGAGAATGGGTGGGTTATACGGTCGAAATTTCCGAAGGTTGCTATGAAGTCAGCGCACGTGTTCGGGAAGGAGGCGGTTTTTTGGAGCTGCTTCTTGATGGAGAAGAATTGTTGGAAGCGGAGATTGCGCATCGCGGGCTTTGGTCGACGCAGAGATTGGGGAAAATTGAGATCGGAAAAAATCGAGCCGGACGAAGTGTTCTGCGTATGCGCTTTGGATCGTCCGGTTATCGGTTGAATTGGATCGAGTTTCTGCCGTGCGATTGCGGTGAATTTGCGGACGGGTGAGTTTGATTGAGGGGGGGCAGACCTTTCGGTTGATGGAGACACTTTTCCGGATTGCTGAAAAAGTTGAATTTGCTATTTTTTGGCTGAAATCGTCAAATACGCTCTCTGTTCCGGTTGTTAAGGTCGGCTGGCATGGGGCGAAACCGGAAAGAATTTGAAAATGGCTGAAGAAATGGAGCAAAAACCTGGCAAGAAAAAGAAACGTCCTTTACTCGGCAAAAAAGTGCGAAATTGGATCGCAGCGATCGTCAGTGTTCTTGTTCTGATCGTCGTTTTTCAGAATACGTCATCGATTGAGGTTCGTGTTTTATTCTGGAAATGGCCGATGCCTCAGGTTGTTTTGATGCTCCTCGTCTTTCTTTGCGGGACTCTTCTCGGTTATGTTCTTCGCCGAAAAGATAACCCATAGCTTAACTTTTCATTTTAAAAAGAGCAGGTGAGAAACCTGTGGGTGGATACGAATCAACCCGGGACCGGTGCGGTTATTTTGGTTCATTTCGGGTGGCGGAGCGTTCGATCTCGTCGATCGTCTGATGGAGCGCAACGGCGTCGCGAAAACTGGGCGCGGTGCGTGTTCCTGACCGGATGTCATTTGCTATCAAGGCGTAGAGACGGGCGACGTTGCGCGCCACCGAGCTGTTCGGCCAACCTTCGTATAACGAAGCCGGTGGTGTGAGCGGCTCCAATTCCTTCATCTCGCCGTTGCCACCGCGGATCGATAATTGCACGATCTGGGCGTGGCCATTGTCTCCGGTTATCTGGATATCGCCTTCGGTGCCATTGATTTCCCAGCGAAAGTTTGTTCCGCGGCAGATGCCACCGCGATAGTGGATGGAGAAGGCGGCTCCACTTTTGAGTGCGCCGTGCACGAGGATTTGGTCATCGGTGTTTTTGGGGACGACTTTTTCTTCATCGATCAAGCGAACGGCGGTGCGGCGGTTGATCATGCGGGCGGTTAGATTTTTGATATCGCCCAAAACTTCTTGAACGCCGGCGATTGTATGTCCGACCGGAATACTGAGAAGGGTCGCTCCGTTGCTTTTGTCATAAAGATAAGCATGGGCGGCATCGGTTTCATCGCCCCATTGACCGCCGCTGCCGACGAGAGTTGTCGAAAGCACTTCGCCCACATAGCCATCTTCGATGAGCTGGCGGAGATATTCGATTTCCGGAGCGACGCGCATTTGCGTACCGACCGCCGCGACCACGCCTTTCGCGTCGGCGAGATCGGCTAATTCCTGTGCTTCGGCTAAGCCGTTTCCGAGCGGCCATTCGCAATAAACATGCTTTTCCGCGTTCAACGCAGCTGTTACCAGTTCGTGGTGATGAGGAACTTTAACGGTGACAACGACGAGGTCGATCTCGGGAGAATCGACCAGCGCCTGTGGGTTTTCGAATGCGTGGGGCAACTCGAAGACGTCGGCGGCTCTCTTTGCGCTCGCTAAGCTGGTGTTGGCAACGCCGACTACTTTGAAACCGTCCGGCAGTGCTTGCAGGGCGGGAATATGGGCGGTGGAGGCCCAGTGGAGGTTCGGATTGAGACCGATGAATCCGACTCGGATCGGTTTGTTTTTCATAAAATGTTCTAAAATGTTCCTGGCAGTTATTTCTGAAATGATCGTGCCAGTTATCTTCTGAAAAAGCAAAAACCGAGGTGAGTTCGTCCCGGTTTTTCGATCGGGGATTTAGGCAGTTGAAGAAGGGTCTGTTCTTTGCCTATCGCGATTGAACCGCCGAAGGTTTCGGCTTAGGATATCTGGATGAAACGAACCTCACGACTCCCAGCTCCCTGAATACACGAAACCGGCACGGGTCGTTTGGCTGCAATGTCCGGGGGCGCCGTAATAAAACCAAATCAATTCTACCAAGAACACCATGAACATGGAAACAACGGATACTTCGAAAAGCGGCCGCGAGATCAAGGCTGCGGTGGTACGCGAAAAGGGAGGGCCCTTTCAACTTGAAACATTGACTCTCGGAAAGCCGCGAGCCGATGAAGTGCTGGTCAAAATTGTCGCCAACGGGGATGTGTCACACCGATATGGTGGCACGCGATAAGGTTTATGATGTGCCGCATCCGATCATTCTTGGACACGAGGGCGCGGGAATTGTGGAAAGTGTTGGAGAGGACGTGCAAGAGGTTGTTCCTGGCGACCCGGTCGTGCTCTCTTATTTGCCGTGCGGAAAATGTTCCCCCTGTCTTCTCGGTCAACCTTTTCACTGTGTGAACACCTATCCGCTTTGTTTCGGCGGGGCCCGTCTCGACGGAACCACTGCCACGACCGATGCGGACGGAAATCCGGTTCACGATCATTTTTTCGCGCAATCGTCGTTTGGCACCTTTGCGCTGGCGAATGAAGGCAACGTTGTCAAGGTGCCCAAGGACGCACCGTTGGAACTGTTGGGGCCGCTCGGGTGCGGGATCCAAACAGGTGCGGGCGCGGTGATGAATTCGCTGAGAGTGGGCGCTGGAAAGAGCCTGGTTGTTTTCGGAGCGGGGGCGGTCGGATTATCGGCGGTTATGGCTGCGCGTGTGGTCGGTGCGACGACGATTATCGCGGCCGATGTTGTTCCTTCGCGGCTCGGGTTGGCCAAAGAATTAGGAGCGACGCACGTCATCAACAGCAAGGAGGAAGATCCGGTGGAGGCGGTGAAAAAAATCACCGACGGCGGCGCTGACTATTCGCTCGAAGCGACTGGTATTCCGGCGGTCTTACGTCAGGCGATCGAGGCGATCGATGTGCTCGGGATTTGTGGCATCGTCGGAGCGGCTCCTCTCGGTGCGGATGGTTCGTTCGACATCAACGACGTCATGATTCCGGGCAAAACCATTCGGGGAATTCTTCAGGGCGCGAGCATTCCGAAGATTTTTATTCCCCGCCTGGTGGAACTCCACACGCAAGGACGTTTTCCCTTCGACAAACTGGTAAAGTTTTACGATTTCGACCAAATCAATCAGGCGGCCGAAGACAGCGAAAATGGGACGACGATCAAACCGATTATTCGTATCGGTTAAAATATTGGGCGTTGAGTAAAGCCTTGTGTATCCGACCGGGAAACGAGGCTTCAGGATCGGTCCCGGTTGGAATTATATGCCGATCGGGAAATCGGCGTGCCCGGGAACGCCAATCTCCTGATTGGCAGAAGCCACAACAAAAGCCCGGGCACCAAACCGCCACCTTTCTCCAGAGCCACCCGAAAGTAAATACGCGAGTTTATTTATCGACATTCGCTGAACGGTCGACGTGAAGTGGCGCGATCTTTTTTGCTGCTGATGGACGTTCCTGTTTTGGAGCGGCAACCGTTTTGGGGAACCGAGAAAAATGTTTTAACGGTCGGTTTTTGCTGCTTGAATGACCGTTTGTGGGATTTGTTTTATAATCGTAATTTAAAAATAGGAGTTGACGGTCATCGTTGGCCTGCGATCGATGATCGGTTAAGGATGAGTTGATATTCAATGGGTTATATAGGTGAAAAGTTAGATGTGGAAGCGACGCTCGATGGATTGCTGCGGGTTGCGGAAAAAGAAAAGTTTCAAGTCGAGACGATGACGGAAGTCGGCGGATTTCCGATTTATTCTTTTTTGCGATTGGGAAATCGAGGTGCGCCGATCATTTATCTTTCCGCCGGTCTGCATGGGGATGAGCCGGCAGGGCCGCTCGCGATCCTCAGACTTTTGGAGACCGGTTTGCCGCACGATATTTCCTGGGTGATTTGTCCGCTGATGAATCCGACCGGGCTAGATGCGAAAACCCGCGAAAACAGTGCGGGTGTCGATTTGAACCGCGATTATTTAAATCCGACTCAACCAGAGACTCAGGCGCATATTCGTTGGCTGAATCGTCAGCGAAGCTTCGACTTGGCTCTTCTCCTTCACGAAGATTGGGAGACGAGTGGATTTTACCTTTACGAAGTAAATCCCACCAAAGAAGGTTTCGGACTCGGGCGGAAGATTTTGCGGGCCGTTTCCGAGCATTGTCCGATTGAAAAGGCGGACACGATCGACGGAAGTGAGGCGATCGACGGGCTGATCATCCCGGATACGGAGAATTTCGAGCGTGAGGATTGGCCGGAGGCTTTTTACCTGATCAAGCGTCACAATCAGCCGAACTATACTCTGGAATCGCCGTCGTCGCTCGACCTGGAGACGCGCGTCAATGCCTTGAAAGTAGCCGTTCGGGCTGGCTCGTCGGCGTTTATCAGCGGGCGGCTTCAGGATTAGAAATCGCTTTCAGTTTTTCTTCGACGTCCTCGATCTGTAGGTTTTCGCGCAGGAAAGCTTGTAAAGTCGGAGTCAACGGCGCCGTAAAGGTTTTCGTAAAGTTCGGTACGTTAAAGGAAAGTGCATACGCATGGAGCGCTTGGTGACGAAGTGGCAATGAATCTTCCAGCCGCGGCGTCCAACCCTTTTCGATAAATTCGAGGTAAAGGGTGTCGTCGGCTCCGTAAATCTTGTCGGCCACGACCGGATGATTCAGCCAAAAGGCATGGGCGCGGATCTGATGTTTTCGCCCTGTGTGCGGAATGACTTTTGCCAAAGTGTAACCGCCGGAGGATATTAGAGGAATGAATTCGGTTTCGGCTTTTTTCGAACTGTTCGATTTGCGAACTGTTTGCCGGATGTAGACCGGACTTTCGATGTCGCGTGCGAGATGATTGCTAACCTGGACTCTTTCCTGCAGCTCTCCCTCCAAGATCGCAAGATAGGTTTTGCTGACCTGACGGTTTTGGAACGCCATTTGCGTGAGGCGCGCTGACTGTCGGTTTTTCGCCATCAGGACCAAGCCGCTTGTTTCGCGATCGATCCGGTGAACAAGATGAATCGTCTCGACGTCGAGATATTCGCGGCAGGCACCGACGAGGCTCGACCATGGACCCTGTTTCGACGGGTGGCAGACGATTCCGCCCGGTTTATTGATTGCGAGCAGATCCTCGTCTTCGAAGACGATCCAGGAAGAAAACTCCTCCGGCCTGATGAGTGGAGGATTTGCGGATGCAGAATCGCTGCTGTCGGGAATTGGATTGTCGATTTCCATGTGATTATTTTTTCGGTCGGCTGTATTGTCGAAGCAGGCGTTCGCCAATGCGTGCTGCGAGCGATTTGGGCAATCGACTCGAAGTCGTGGCTAAAAATTTGTTCAACATTCCGGGTACAGCGAGTTTTTTGCCTTTATCGAGTGCTTTAAGAGAATCGGCGACAACCTTCTCGACGGAGAGACCGATCGCATCGGGAACAACCGGTTCCTGAAAGCCGGCCCGCCGGTAGAAGGCTGTGCCGGTCGGACCGGGGCAAATCGTGAGAACCTGGATGCCGGTTTTTCGCAGTTCCTCGCCGAGAGCCAATCCCCAATGGAGAAGAAAAGCCTTCGATGCTCCGTAGGTTGCCATGTAAGGAGTCGGTTGAAAGGCAGCGGTGGAGGCGATATTTACGATCGCGCCGCCCCGTTTTTTGAGTAACGGCAGGAGAAGAGATGTCAGATGGACAACAGCCTTCACATTGACGTCGATCATATCGAGATGCTCCTCGATGCCGGGCGTGGGAAAGAATCCGTAGGCGCCGAATCCGCTGTTGTTGATCAATAAAATTTCGCCCGGACGGTCCTGGAGCAGTTCGATGAGCTTTTCAGCAGCTGCTTCGAGTTCGTTCCGTTGCCCGAGGTCGCATGGAAGGTGGTAAAACGGATAATTAATGAAGTTTTCCGCCGGTTTGGAACGAGAAAGGTTGCAAATCAACGGGCGGTTCTCTAAAGTCCGGAGTTGGTGAATGAAATATTTTCCAATTCCCGACGACCCTCCGGTAATGATCACATTACCAATCGCTTTCAATTTCCCACCCCTCAAAAAGCTTTCCATCGCAACTGCTGTCCGTCTCACGGAGCAGTTGCTAAACACCAAAACAAAGGAAGTCAAAAATGAACAATCGTGATTTGATTATCTCCGGGCGACATCTCCCCCTCACTGAATCCCTTAAAGCTTATGTTCGGGAGAAGACAGATAAGCTCTTCCGGCATGAGGAACGCATTGTTCGGATTCGGATCGAGCTGGAAGGGGGGAACTCCCAATCCCGGGAGCCGACCTTTCGGGCGCGTGGGATAATTGAAATCGCCGGACGGGACATGTTCGCTTCCGAGGTTTCGGACGACATGTACAAGTCGATTGACCTTCTCACGGATAAATTGACGCGGATGATCCGGCGTCGCTCCCGGTTGGAGCGGGTAAAGCGGAAAAACCCCCAATCGGTAGAGATTCCGTCGGTTTTGCCGAAGGTTGCGACGGCATAACTGCTGCAAAAATGATGCCACGCACCCCGATTTTTGCGGGGTGTGTGGAAGTTTTTGCATTTCTTTGAAAGTTCTTCTTGAAAAACCCCGCGACCTCCTTCAGTTTCCTTTCTTTCCGCAGCACCCGTAGCTCAATTGGATAGAGCGTCTGACTACGGATCAGAAGGTTTGGGGTTCGACTCCCTACGGGTGCGCCATTTGATAATCAGCGACTTACGGATGAAGAATCGAAGTCGCTTTTTTTTATGGCTCGGCAATATTCTCGTTCCCAACCTGCTTTTTTGTACCGCTTTCTGAATTGCCTTCAGTTTGTGCGAGCTTCATCTTAAAGCGTTTAAGCCTTTACCGGAGGAGAAACGGACGGCCCTTATGAAAAGTTTTATCAAAATTGTTTTTGGAAACCTGATTGCGCTCTTTCTTTTCGGGTTCTTTTCATTCTTTTTCATGTTCGCTCTTCTCAGCGGACTTCTCGTCAGCGGTTTTAGCACACTTTTTGAAGAGAAGGCTTCGCGGGTCGATCAGGGCTCGGTGCTTGTTTTCAATCTTTCCGCAAATCTGACCGATTCCCCGCCGCGGGAGGAGGTATGGCGCGTGCTTGAGGAATCTTTTGGGGCAGCTTCGGCGCCGGTTTATTCGCTGCGCTCCGTGACCGATGCAGTGAGGGCGGCGGCCGAGGATCCGCGTGTATCTTCGATGTTTTTGCGCGGAAATCTTATTCCCGAAGGCACCGGTTCCGGTTTTGCAGCCCTTCGCGAATTGCGAGCGGCGTTGCTCGATTTCCGGGCATCGGGCAAGCCGTTGATCGCCTATATCGAAACTCCGACTGTGCGCGATTATTACGTAGCTTCGGCTGCCGATCGGATTATTATGAATCCTTATGGGATGGTCGGTTTGAGCGGACTTGCGTCGCAGCAGATTTTTATTGCCGGTACGCTCGAGCGCTACGGGATCGGTGTTCAGGTGACACGGGCCGGACGGTTTAAATCGGCGGTCGAAATGTTTACCGAGGAGGGGATGTCCGAGGCAAATCGGTTGCAGATCGAAGAACTTTTGGCCGATCTTTGGGAAGAAATTTTGGAAGGGATCGGCGAAAGCCGTGGAATTTTGGTGGAGGAATTGCAGCAGCTGGCCGATTCGCATGGCTATATCGATCCGGAAATTGCGCAGGAATATCGGTTGGTGGATGAGGTCGCTTATCTTGATGAGGTTTTGGACGGGCTGGAAAACATTTCTGAAACAAATACGGCCGGCGACTTTCCGCGGGTTGGAATGGCGTCGTATGTGAAAAATCGCGAACTTCAATCCGGGGCGAGAATCAGGAACAAAATCGCGGTCGTCTATATGGAAGGGGAAATTGTCGATGGCGAAGGATCGGCCACCTCGGTCGGGTCGAGTCGTTATGCGCGCGAGCTGCGGCAGCTTCGGCAGGATCCGTCGGTCCGTGCGATTGTGATCCGGGTCAATAGCCCTGGAGGAAGCGTTACAGCGGCTGAAACGATTCACCGGGAAATCGCGTTGGCTAGCGAGGCGGTGCCGGTGGTGGTTTCGTTTGGAAGCTTGGCGGCATCGGGAGGATATTGGGTTGCGACCGGCGGGGATTATATTTTTTCCCAGCCGAATACGATTACCGGCTCGATTGGGGTCTTTGGGATTTATCCGAACTTCCAGGAACTGGCAAATCGGCACGGTGTGGTCTTTGAGACGGTCCGGACGGCGACCTTTGCCGATGTCTTTTCGCTGACCCGAGCGAAGACAGAAGAGGAAATGGAGTTGATTCAGGAGCTGGTCGATCAGGTTTATGTCGATTTTCTTACGCGGGTGGCTGTGGCGCGCGAAATGTCGATCGATCAGGTTCGCGAACTGGCGGAGGGGCGGGTTTGGTCGGGGAAAGAAGCTCATCGACATGGCTTGGTCGATGAGATCGGTGGATTGGGCGATGCGATATCCTACGCGGCTAAGGCGGCCGGTTTGGATCGATGGGATCTTTACGAATTTCCGCAAGCGGCCGATTTCGCCGAACGACTCGCGCAGATGTTTGCTCCGGAGGAGGGACCGCTTGTCGTGCGGGATTCTTATCAGGAGTTGGTCAGCGATTTGAGGGCGAATTATCAAAGTCTCAAACTGCTGAACGATCCGCGGGGATTCTATGCGCGGCTGCCCTTTTCCTTGCGGATTGAGTGATTCCGGTAGGTTTCCTAAGACCTTTCCCGCTTGCATTTTAAATCAATTGCCCAATCTTACAGAGATGATGAATCCTGAAATACGTAACAAACTCGAAGAGATGGAAAAGCGCGCCGGATACCTATGGAGGTATCTTTGACGTCGGTAAACGACAATTAGATATCCAGGCGCTTGAGGCGCAGATGGCCCAGCCCGGATTTTGGGATGATCAGACGGCTGCACAAAAAACGATTGGTGAAGTCAATCGCCTGAAATCGTCGATTGAAGGAGTCGTCGAATTGAAGCAGGAACTCGAAGATGCGCAGACGATGCTTGAGCTGCTCGACGAATCGGGCGCTTCGGAAGGCTCGGATGACATGCGTGAGGTCGCAGCTTCGATTGAGGAGCTTTACGAGAAGATGGATGAGCTTGAGGTTCATTCGTTTCTTTCCGGTCCGCATGATCATCTCAACGCGATCATCACCATTCACTCTGGGGCCGGTGGCACCGAATCGTGCGATTGGGCCGATATGCTTTTTCGTCTTTACACGCGTTGGGCTGAAAAGCGCGGATTAAAAGTAGAGGTGCAGGACCTGCAGCCGGGGGATGAAGCTGGATTAAGCCGCGTTACTTTCCGTGTGATCGGTGAAAATGCTTACGGTTTTGCAAAAGCCGAACGGGGCGTTCACCGCTTGGTCCGGATCAGTCCCTTCGACTCAAACAAACGGCGACATACGTCCTTTTGTTCGGTCGACGTTATCGCGGAAATCGACGATGGAGATTTTGAGGTCGAAATCGACGAAAAGGATCTGCGGATCGACACGTATCGCTCGAGTGGAAAAGGAGGGCAGCACGTGAATACGACCGACTCAGCGGTTCGAATCACTCACTTGCCGACGAATATCGTTGCCGCCTGTCAGAATGAGCGTTCGCAGATGAAGAACAAAGCGGCTGCGATGAAAGTGCTCAAATCCCGCCTCTATGAGCGGATGCTCGATGAGAAGAGGAGTGAGATGGAAAAGTTTTACGGCGAAAAGAACGAAATCGGCTGGGGGAACCAGATCCGAAGCTACGTTTTTCAACCGTATCAAATGGTGAAGGATCTCCGCACCGGAGTGGAAACCGGCAATTTGCAGGAGGTGATGGACGGCGGCATCGATCCGTTTATCCATGCTTGGTTGCGGGCGGGATGTCCTTCAGTTCGAAATAAGGAAGCCCAGGTAGATGTCTGATCAAGTAACCGCACTCGGATTTGAAGAGCTGAAAGCGACGTTTGAAGCAACGGAGCTTTTTGAGGATAAAACCTGGCAACTTTCGCCTTACGCACTTGAGCTCGATCCGAAAGCCGTCGAGGAGATGAAGGCGATCGGGTTGGCTGGACTCGAATTTCACCGAGCGCTCGAGCAACTTTATCTCCGCTCGGTCTCCGGACGAAATCTTTTGCGCAATCGTAAACTTGAAGCTCCTTGGGTAGCCGAGCTTTACGATCGGGGCAAACCGCAGGAGCTGATCGAATTCAATCGCAGCGAAATTCTTCGCGGGAAAATGCCGCTCGTTCTTCGTCCCGATCTTCTTGTGACCGATGAAGGATTTGCGCTAACGGAATTCGATTCGGTTCCCGGCGGTATCGGCTTAACCGGTTTTCTCAACCGGATTTACGGCAAAGGTGACGATCAGGTCATCGGTAGCAATGACGAAATGCTCGATACGTTCGCGCGGACCGTGGCACCTGCCGACAGCACCGGCAGGCATCCACTTGTCGCGATCGTGGTCAGCGATGATGCGGCGACCTATCGTCCCGAGATGGAATGGCTGGCGGAGGAATTGCAAAAGAAGGGAAAGCGGATCCTTTGTCTCCATCCGGACGACCTGATTCCGCTTGGTGGAGGGATTTTTTACGACTCCGATGGAACGCCGGAGAAAATCGATGTTATCTACCGCTTTTTCGAGCTTTACGAACTTGAAGGTCTCGCGACGGCCAACGATCTGATGGAGGCGGTAAAGAATGAGGAAATCGAGATAACTCCGCCCTTCCGATCGATCTTCGAAGAGAAACTTTCGATGGCTCTCTTTCACCATCACTTGCTCGAGGATTATTGGCGCGAATCTCTTTCGCGACGGGCCTTTCGGGTTCTGCAAAAATTGATTCCCCGCTCGTGGATCCTCGATCCGCAGCCGCTGCCGCCGGGAGCGGTTCATGTTGGCCCGAAGGTCGGTGGAAAACTGATGCATGATTGGCGGGAACTCTTCGACGCATCGCAGCGGGAACGGGATCTGATCATTAAAATCAGCGGTTTTGATTCGACCGCGGAAGGTGCGCGCAGCGTTCTTTACGGGAGAGATTCTTCGCGGGAAGAGTGGCAGGCCGGTATTGAGGCTGCGATTGAGCACTCAAAGACAAATCCGTATGTCGTTCAGGAATACCGGAAACCGGTGCGGAGCAAACACATCGTTTACGATGAAAAGGGTGAAGCGAAAGAACGCTTTGGGCGCCTGCGGCTCTGTCCTTATTATTTCTTCGAAGGAGATCAGGCGGAATTGACCGGTGTTCTCGCGACTTTCTGTCCGGCCGACAAAAAAATCATTCACGGAATGACCGACGCGGCGATGCTCCCGTGCCGAATTGGTTCCGGAGAATAGTTTTTTAGGGCGGTCGCGGTCGGCAATCGGCACGTTTCGACTCTCTAGCTTTTTAGACGGATCGTCTCTTCAGTCGCAATCACCTTTTCGTTTTCAATCAAGCGGTCGAGTGCGACATTGAGAAATCCGGAAATCGCATCGGTCAAGCGTCCGATTCCAAACTGTCGGCCGGTTTCGCGCAACAAATCTCCTCGCGGATAACTCAGATAGCGTTCGAGGATTTCGAGCATCGCGTTGACCAACTCCTCGGTGGGAAGTTCTTCTGCTTTTCGCTGACTCTCCGCCTGTTTCGTGGGAACGCGGTAAAATTCGAAATCTTCCGGAGCGATCTTTGGCGGCCAATAGACAGGCTCTCCGTTTTGTTTTGTTTTTGCCAACGTTCTCGGCAGACACCTTTCTAAGACAGCACGGATCCGCGAGCCCGCTCGGGCAAATCCCCATTCCTGCATGATCCGGCGAACGAGGACCGATTCGGTCAGCGGTCCTTCCTGTTCGATAATTCGATCGATTTGTTGCTGAATAATTCCAAGAGAGGAAGGTTCGTAAAAGGTCTCGGCTGCCGGTTGTTGGACAAGAACAATTTCCGGATACGATCGTTTCCGTCCTTTTTCTTCCGTTACCGGAATAGGCGCCACTTCCGCAAAGCGAAACGAATGCTTCTGGTCGTCGGCTTTTTCCTCTTCTACAGATAGGGAACGATCGGGATTCGTGGGATATTTTTGCTCCGGCTGATTTTCCGTCTCCGGTTTCTGTTTTCTCAAGGAAAAATTTCGGGCTGCTTTTGTAACGACTTCGAGCAGACGTTCCTCGGCGTTGGCACGGTTGCGCCACCAATCGGTCGACCAGATTCTGTGCATTTGCCAACCGAGCCCTTCCAGGACCGACCGCCGCAAGCGATCGCGGTCCCGCGCCGTGGCAGCATCGCTATAAATCGGACCGTCGCACTCGATTCCAAGAACGTATTGGTCGGGTTCATCCTCGGCCACGACGGCCAGATCGATTTTATATCCGGAACTGCCGATGTCGGAGTGAACCTCGAATCCCTTGCTTCGCAGAAACTCCGCCACTTCGTTCTCGAAAAGCTTTGTCCGTTCTTCCGATTTGAGTTCGTTTTCGCTAATGCCGAGCGTCCGCGGTCCGCGCTCTGCATATTCGAGATAATTTTTCAGATGTTCGACTCCGCGGGCGCGCGTCCGTGAAAGATCGATCTGGTCGCTGCGCAGCGTTGAAAAAACAACGATCTCCTGTTTAGCGCGTGTCACGGCGACATTTAAGCGGCGTTCGCCACCGGCGCGGTTTAAGGGACCGAAGTTCATCGAGATCCGGCCTTGTTGGTCGGGCCCGTAACAGATCGAAAAGAGGATCACGTCGCGTTCATCCCCTTGAACATTTTCGAGATTTTTGACAAAAACTGGCTCTTCTGCGTCCTCGTTGAAATGATCGTCCAGATCGGGATTTTTTTGTCGGGCCTCATCGAGTTTGTCGAGAATCAAGGTTTGCTGGGCTTGGCTGAAAGTGACGATTCCGATCGATTGGTGCGAACGTTTTGGATCGGTTAAACGGGCGATGACTTCGTCGCGGATTGCTTCAGCTTCGGCAAGATTTGTGCGACTTCTTCCTTTGTCGTAAAATCCGCCTTCGACCAGAACTAGTTGAACGCCAACATTTCCTGTGTGGGGAGAAGGAAATGTATGGAGACGGTTTTCGTAATAATGGCGGTTGCTAAAAGTGATCAATCCCTCGCGCCGACTTCGATAGTGCCAGCGTAGATCGCAGACGCCCATCCGGATTCCGAGACATTCGTCCAAAATACTTTCGAGGTCGACCATCCGATCCTCGTCGAATTCCTCATCGTCGGAATCGCCGCGGCTAAAAAAGTTAGTCGGCGGCAGCTGTTTGGGATCGCCGACGATCACGACTTGATTTCCCCGGGCGATCGCTCCGACCGCATCCCAGACCGGAATCTGCGAGGCTTCGTCAAAGATAACGAGATCGAAATTCTCTTGATCTGCATCGAGATATTGAGCGACAGAAAGGGGACTCATCAGGAAGCACGGCTTCAATTTGGGCAAAATGCTCGGAATTTCGCTGAAGAGAAGGCGCACTGGTTTGTGGCGTGCCCGCTTCACTCGTTCGCGTTGCAGGATTCCGAGTTCCGTGTTGTGGGGACAATCGTCTTTTCGTGCGCGCGGCAACTCGCTGGCGAGGCGAGCGGTGATCGCCTGTGAAGTGAGTTTCGTGAAGTGCTCGTCGAGTTCGTTGAAAACTTCGATCCGCTTTTCCTGTTCCTCGCCCCAGAATTCGCGCAATGTTTCAGAAATGGTAATCAACCGGCGGATGAAGTTTTCGCGATAACTTTGCTCAAATGCGTCCTCCAATCGGTCGAGCGAAAGATCGCCTTTTTCCAGTGCGCGGAGCAACGGGCCGAGCTCGGCTTTTTCTGCCTCTTGATACGATTGTTGCCAGCGGCACCAGTTCTGCAGGTCCTGCCGGTGCTTTTTGACGCGATGGGCGAGATCACAAAATTGATCCAAAAAATCTTCGGTTTTCCCGGCTTCCGCATTCCGAACCGCTAAGGTATTCCGAAAATAAATTTCCGCGGCCTCCAGTTCCTCCCAGCTCTTTTTTAACTGCAGAAGACTTTCCCCGAGCGGTTGTTCGGAAGCCAGGAGATCGGGAGCGACCTCTAATAATTGAGCGACGGACGCGCGGATTTCGAGCAACCGATCGACCTTTCGGCCGGCAAATGGACCGATCAGAGAATGAAGTTCGTCCCCAAAAGTTAAAAGAGCTTCGAGCTGGTCCCAGTCCGCGTTTTCAACTGACCACCAGGAGGCGAAAACTTCTTCGGCTGCCGAAGCATTTTCCTCAACGGTTCGGGATGAGTTTTGCCAAGCCTTTGCGTTGGTGAAAAAATCGGCCGCGTCTTTTGAGGACCATTTCCCGGCACCTTTTTGACGTAAGGAACGAATCGGTTTTAACAACCACCACCGCTTGATTTTGGCGACGACTCCGGTTTCTTCCGCAAGAGCGAGAAACTTTTCTTCGATTGGAATCAGGTTGAAAGTTTTCAGTTTTTGAAAATCGAATCCCTCAAGAAGTTTTTGACGGGAATCCCGATCGCGACCGGCCTCAATTGTTCCGTTCATCTGGTTGCGGAAGGATCGCCAGTCGCCGGCCTGAACAAAAGCCGCCGGGAGTTTTGGCGAATCGACGAGAAGGGCGGCTAATTTCACAAAATTGTCGATCTTTTGACGCTGGCGATCGTCGAGCGGAAGATTTAGTGCTTCTGATGTTTCCACTAGACGCGGCGCAAAATCGTCGATTGCCGATTCAATCTTTCGGGCGGCCGCAAGAGCCTGATCCTCCCAATCGGGCGTCCATTCGCTGGCGGCAAAAGGTCGCAAAGCAGCTTTGGCCTCCGTCGAAAGACGGCGTTCCTGTCCGCGGATCCGCAAATCTTCGCAGATTTTTCGCAACATCGCCAGGTGCTCGCGCGTGTGGGTTTCGATTCTTTTGATTCGGAGCGGATCTGCATCGTATGGTCGGGATCGATTGGACTCGTTTTCCGCGATCAACCACGAATAACAGCGATAGGCGGTCAAACCATTCGGATATTCCTTGTGGAGCTCTTCGACGTATCTGTTCAGTTCGCTCCGGGCGGCTTCAAGCTTTTTGGCTGTCGATTTCCATTCGGCGGGAGTTTGATTTTCAACGAAATCGAGAGCTTCTCCAAACTGGCGGATCACGTCGGCCTTTCCTGCTTTGTTTGAATGAAGTTCGAGACAAAAAGGAGCCAGGCCGATCTGACTCAGCCGCCGGTGAACGACCTCCAGCGCCGCCCGTTTTTCTGCGATAAAGAGCACCCGTTTTCCGAGGGCGAGGGAATGTGCAATCAGATTGGTGATCGTTTGTGATTTTCCGGTTCCCGGCGGGCCTTGGAGAACCATGTTTCTTCCCGAGGAAGCAGCGACAATCGCGGCAAGTTGCGAAGAATCGGCACTGACCGGACAGGAGATTTCGTGATACGGGACTTTTTTATCGAGATCGATTTCCCGAATTTCGGGACCTTCGTCCGGAAAAGCCTGACCGGGCCGGTTGACGAGCTGGTCAACGACGCGGTTCTTCGTCAGCATTTCCATTCGGTCATTGAGATCTTTCCAAAGTAGAAATTTGTTGAAGGAAAATTGTCCGAGCCAGATTGTTCGCTGAACTTCCCATCCGGGCAAATCGCGGATCGCTTCCTGGAAACGCTGAAAAACACGCGGAACATCGACGCCGAGATCGTCTTCGGGCGGCGGATTCACTCCGGGGACTTCCAGATTAAAATCGCGGCGGAGAAGTTCCAGCAACGTCACGTTGACCATCGTATCCTCATCGTAACGCTGGAGCTTGAAGCCGTGACGGGTAGATTGGCGGGTCAACATCACCGGGATCAGCAAAATCGGCGCGCGGAGGATCCGGTTGCGATCTTTTTCATCCCTCCACTCCAACATTCCGAGAGCGAGAAAAAGGGTGTTGGAGCCGCTTTCTTCCATGACCAGCCGCGCTTGTCGATAAAGCGTGACGAGTCGGCGTCCATGTTCGGTCTCGGTCAGTGAACTGTGAAGGCGCTTCTCTTCAAGTCCTTTGCGAAGCTCGATTTCGATCGGATCCTGAAAATTATTTTCGGCTCGCTGGGTCAAGGTTCGCGGATCGAGCCCGGCCATCATCGGTGTTTGCGGGAGGATTTTAAACGCGGTTTCTGCGGCCAATTCATCCTCCAGTTTTTCCGGCTCCGGACAAACGAGCGGAATCGTCTGCTTGGTTTCGCGGAAATTGAGAAGACGGTTTCGCAAGGTCAGATCGAGCAGTTGCTGTTTCCAATAATCGATCCGATTCGCTGGACGCGACGGTTCGCCCGGAGTCTCGGTTTTTTCCAAAAATTCAGGAACGATCCACGAATCAGGGGCAGGGGGGCGGATCGGTTCGCGCGGATTCGCTGCAGAAGCCAAATCGATACCTTCGCTTTCCCGTTTCAGCGGCAACGGACGAATGCCGGAAGCGCGTGCCTTCCAAAGATCGATTGCATAAAGAAAAATCTCATCGCGCAGCAGGTGCGGACGGGCCGCAGCGACCGCCGGTTCGAATGCCATTGCCCGGTCCTTACAAACCTGGGTGGTTTCAAATAACAGGATTTCATCGAGTTCCGCCCGTTTGCGGATGCTCTGCAAATCGTCATTTGCGGAATTTGAAAAACTCTCCTCGATCAGCCAGCAACCGGAGTAAGCATGTCCTTGATGCAATAAAATCAGCGGGCGAAGTCCGATCTGTTCCAAAACCGAAGCGAACAGAAGCGAAAGATCGAGACAGGTCGCGAGTTTCGATCGGAGGATCTGTTCAGGAAATCGGATTCGTTGTCCGGAATTTTCGAAACTTGCGGGCGGATTGCTGTAATGAATTCCCTGTTCCCGGATCGCTTCGAAAACGCAGGCGACAGTTTCATAAATCCGCTTTTTGCTCTTTGCCTGATATCCGTTTAAAGCGCTGTCGCCGGTTCGTTTACCGAGAAGTTCGGCGGTTCGCGAAAGAAGTTGCTCGACCACCGAAAGATTGGGAGTCACGAAGGCCGCCAGAATTTCCGGGAGCGAAACCAAACCGGTCCATTCATCAAAAGCAAAAACCTCGACCGGGAAGACTTTGCGGTGAATGAGAAGCTCTTTCGATTCCGGCTTTTCCCGGGTGGAGATTTCAATGTGAAGCTCTCCCTGAACTCTTTCCGAAAGGGCGGCTAGATAGGAAAGATCGAGCTGCAAGGGGAGGTCGGTCAGTGTGTAATCGGTCCGTGCGGGAATGATTGAAATTTGCTCCTCGATCGGTTTCGCCCAGCCGGGATTGGCTTCGATCCGGCAAAGAACTTCGTGAAGGTCGGCATCGGAACGATTTCGGATTTCCAATCGCCGGATGACCGGAATCCCGTTTTGTTGGAAGGCAAAGTTGACCCGGGAGGCATAATCGAGGTGAACTTCGACCGACGAAAGAACCGCAGCAGTATCTTTAGCCATGGATGTAAGTAAAACGTCCGTGGCGCCGCAGTGCAAGGGTCTACGAAAAGCGGATCAGATGGATTATTTATCGACGGTTTTTGAGTTTAAACTTTCGAGAACTTGGCCGATCCATTCGATTTCCTCGGGAAAAATGGCGTGAGTGTTGCCAGGGAATCGTTGGCGGGTGACGGTTGCCTTTGCCTTCGAAAAAATTTCTTCGCTCTTTTCCACATATTCGGCCGGAATGTGCGCATCCTCTTCGGCACAGGCCAAAAGGACCGGTGCCTGAGCGAGATCGAAGGCGGGACGCGAAGTATCGAGCGGACCGATCAATGCACCGCTGAGCGCGGCAACAAATCCATATCGCCGAGGATTTCGAGCTGCATACTCCAAGGCGAGACAGGCGCCCTGGGAAAAACCGGTCAAGCCGATCCGGTCAGCTGGAAAGCCAGCCGTTTGCAATTCATCAAAAAGTTGATCGACGATCTGCAAAGCTTCACTCAGATGAGGTTCGTTTTTTTTGGTCGGAACCAGAAATCGTTGCGGATACCAAGCGCGATGCGGAGCCGACGGAGCAAGCCAAGTGGTCCTTTTTTCCGGAATCGCTTCGGCTAATCCGATGACATCCTCGCCCGACGATCCGCGGCCGTGTATGAAAATGACAGCCGATCGGGCCTGATCAAGGGATGCTCCTGTCCGAACAACCGACCGATTCATTCGGAGCCTCCTTTCGCCGGTTGAGCGGAAACGGGTCGCGCTTTTTTAGCTTCCTCGACCGGAGGGAGCGCGGCCTCAATTGCACTTCGTTGCTGAGCGAATTGTTCAGGGAGTTGAAGCGCGGTTCCGAGTTCTTCGAGCGGTTCGTCGATTGTAAATCCGGGCGTGGCGGTGGCGATTTCAAAGAGAACTCCTCCGGGCGACGGATAGTAAATCGATTGGAAATAGTCGCGATTTCGCACGCCGGAAACTCGGAAACCGGATTCGCGCAACAATTTCTGCATCCGCAGCTCCGAAGCATCATCGGGAACATTCCAGGCGACATGATGAATGGTCCCCGAGCCGCCCCGTCCGGTGGCGATCGTCGGCTCGACAACGAGATCGACCAAATTCCCGGAACCTCCATTGCCAGCTTCCAATCGGATCCGGCCCTCTTCGCTGCGAATTTCCCGAAATCCCATTATCTCTGTCAACAGCTGTTGGGTCGGCTCGGAATCAGCCAGCGACAATTCCGCTAAGTGCAATCCGCGAATCGCGTGTTGCGGCGGAACATCGCTTCCGGTCCAGCCGGTGCGTTTGTCTTCGGCGACAGCAACGATTTCGATCGGAATATGATCGGGGTCGGAAAACTGAAGGGTTTCTTCGCCAAATCTCCGCACGCGTTCGAATGGAACGGAGTTGGCGCGAAGGCGTTCCTCCCAATATCCGAGGGAGTCCGGCGAAGCGGAAAAAACGAGCGCCGTTGATTGGCCCGAGCCGATCCGTCCGCGCGCGGCGTGTCCAGGCCAGTAAAAGAAGGTGACAATCGTTCCGGCGCTTCCGGATTCATCTCCGTAATAGAAGTGATAGGCCGATGGATCGTCGAAATTGACGGTTTTTTTTACGAGCCGAAGGCCGAGCAAGCCGACATAGAAATCGACGTTGGCCTGTGGATCACTTGCGATTGCGGTGACGTGATGGATTCCTGTGATAAGTTTTTCTGATGTGCGCATATTTTTATTGTTTTAAAAGGGGATGAAAACGGATCGGCGCGGTCCGCTGCTCAATTGACGGGTTCGGTGTCCGCGGCCATCGACATCTTCGAGTCTCAGAATGTCGCCTCCGCGAAAGCGCCGTTTTTCTCCGGTGCCGACTTCGATTTCAATTTCGCCGTCGAGCAGCAGGATCCATTGCCGCTGGGGCGCCGGATGCCAATCGTAGTCGTAGGTGTCGCCGGTTTCGCGAAAGATGATTCCGTTGGCTGAAAGGAGGGAGGACAAGCGGCCGATCTCGCCTGCTTCCGCGAGTGGAACGTCTCCTTCTTCGAAGAAGGAGACGCCCGCTGCATTGGTAGCTATTCTCGTATATTTCACGATTTGACTGTTGGAATCAGCTCCGCGGTGAAGCTCCGGCAATCGCGAGTGAGATTTCAATATCTTCGGCAACCTTGTCGGTCATTTGACCGGCTTGAATTCCGAACTCATTCCGGTTGACCTCAAAACGGGACCGAATCACGAGCAGATCGCCCTCTGCGGAAGGATCGCCTACGCGAGCTGCCAAACGATCGGGCAAATAGGTGAACCGAACTGGAACCTGAATCTCTTTCGTTACACCGTGAAGGGTGAGTTTTCCTGAAACATCGGCCAGGATGTTGTCCCCATCAACCTGAGCGTCGAGAATCTCGACGAGCTCAAACGTGATCGACGGGTGTTTTTTCACGTCGAGCCAGTCCTCGCTGTGCAAATGTTCTTTCATCAACGGATTGCCGACGCTCAGTGAAGCGGCATCGAGCACGATCCGGCCTTCGGTTGCTTTCGGCGCCGAGCGGTCGAATTTTACTTTGCCCGAGACTCCGTTCCCGGTGCCGGAAATCGACTCAAGGGGCGCGTCCAATTGAAACCGCACATTATTGACACCCTTTGGGTCTTCGAAATCGAAGACTTGCGGAGCGGCGGAAAGCGTGGAGGCCCCGAAAATGGCGGCTGATGCAATGATTGAATGGATGATATTTTTCATAAGTACGTGTTTTTTTGATTGTGATTTTCGATGAAACGAAAGGCTCTTAAGTTATTCGGAAAGGTTCGACCGGCGGCTGGTAATCCAACCGGCTGCACCGAGAATTGCTCCCGTGAAAAGGCCGGCTCCGAGAACCTCAATTCCGGGAATGAAACCGGATCGCTCGACCGGATATTCGATCTCCGTGATCTCGTCGAAATGCATTTCAACGATCCGCGTCTGGGTCCAACCGCGGTGAGCTCCGCCGATGATCCAGACCCCGAGCGTGGTCACAATCGTCAGAACGGAGAGAATCGTGAAGAATCGAATAACTTTAGAACGGGTGGTTGTTTTCATGCTTTAAAGAATACCACCGCCTCCGATGGTTGAATAATACCAATAGCGGCTTGCGGTTATGCGTCGGATGCATAGCATCGGGTCGATGAATATCGATCTGTTGCGCACCTTCTTTGTTGTTTTGGAGGCGGGGAGTCTCAACAAGGCGGCCGAGCGGATGCATGTTTCGCAATCGACGCTCACGCGCCAGATCCAGTCGTTGGAGCATGCGATCGGCGGGCAGCTTTTGGAGCGGACCTCGAGCGGGGTTGCTCCGACGGCGACCGGTCAGGAATTGGCCGAAGCGATGGGACCGGTGCTTGATCGGTTTGACGCTGTTCTTGCGAATGTACGCGCTTTTGCCCGCGGTTGGCGCGACAGTCTGCGGATCGGCTACGTCGCCTCTGCGGCGGCCTCTTTTCTCAATCCGGCGCTCGCGAAACTGCGACAGGCGCATCCGGAGCTAAAAGTGCGGCTTTACGATCTTTCGCCTGGTGAGCAAATGACTGCCCTGCGCAACGGAGAGATCGACGTGGCGTTGATCGGACATGCCGGGGCGTTTCTTTCGCGTGAGTTTTACACCCGCCGCTTGGCGAGTATTGAAGTAGTGGTCGCTTTACCTGATTGCCATCCGCTTGCTGAGAAAAGCGGGTTGCGCCTGGGCGATCTTCGGCAAGAGCTTTTCGTCGGCGCGCCCGATGTCGATATGCCGGGTCACAATCGATGGGTTGTCCGGCTTTGCCGTCGCGCAGGTTTTCGGCCGAATTTTGTTCTCGATGCGGAAAGTCTTGCCCATTCTTTTTCCACCTTGGTCACGGAACAGGCGGTTATGCTCGGTCCAGCTTACCTTGCAAAAAATTCGATTCCCCGCGTCGCTTTTCGTCCTTTAAAGGAACCAGATGCTCATTGGGAAATCTACGTCGCGTGGCAACGCGGCCGGATCGCGGAGCCGGTTAAAACGCTCCTTGCGGGATTTACGCCGTAACGATCAACTACCTCGGCTCATTCGGCGGGATCGCTGTTCCACAACTCTTGATTGCGGAGAGATTTCCCGTTGAGAACGAAAGTCGGCTCTTTGTTATCCAAAGCGAATTCGCCATTGACCATCACGTAGTAGATACCTTCCGAATAGGCGCGGGAATCGGTGAGTGTCCAAGTCGCCTTGACC